>JAYTZZ010000020.1:0-6118 GCA_043741595.1 Hyphomicrobiales bacterium
AGTTCGAGCGCGCCCATTTGCACGGCGGCGATCAGCCCCTTTTCATCGGAGATTGTCAGGTAGTCGCCCTTGGCTTCCTTCTCCTTGATTGTGATCTTGCCGAACGCCTCGGGGAAGCCCTTCGAGGCATGCTTCTGGAAGAAGCAGTCGCCGTCGGCGCCATCTGGACAGCGCACGATCGACAACGGCCGGTCGGCAACATGCGGCAGCATGAGCTTTGAGACTGCACGGTAATAGTCGACGAGCCCGCGCTTCGTGATCTTCTGCGCGGCGAACACCACCCGGTCGGGATGGGTCACGCGCACGCCGCCGATGGTCACGGAGCCGGTGTCGCGCTGTTCGTTGGTCACCGACACCACCGCGGACTCTTTCTTCGCTGGCGGTTCCTTGGGCATCTCGCGGGCAACCTCCGCCGGTTTCTTGTCGGTTCTGAGGCCCTTAAAGGCGCCGTGGCGGACGTAGCCTTCCTCGGTCCAGCCGGCGAACTCGACCTCGGCGATGATTTCCGGCTTCACGAATTTTGACTTGCGGCGGATGTCGGCTGGCACGTCATCCGCTGCCGGCGTCTTTGTCGGGCGCTTCTCCAGTTCCGCCCATACCGCCTTCAGCTCACGCTCGCCATAGCCGGTGCCGATCTTGCCGCGGTAGGTGAGCTTGTCCTCATCGCGCGTGGCCACCAGCAGCGAGGAGAACGGCCGCGCTTTCACGGTCGAGGGTTGCCACCCGATGACGATCAGTTCCTGCCCCATGCTGCATTTCACTTTCAGCCAGCCCTTGGTTCGTCCCGAGCGATACGGCGCCTCGGCGCGTTTCGAGACGATGCCCTCGAGCTTCATTTCGCATGCCTGCTCGAAGGTGTGGCGGCCGTCACCGACGACGTGATCGGAGTAGAAGATGGGCCCGGCTGTCGGCTGGTCCTCCAGCAGCTTCGCCAGCTTCCTCTTCCTCTCGGTCAGCGGCAGTTTGCGGAGGTCCTCGCCGTCGAGCGAAAGAAGATCGAAGGCGTAGTAGGCGATGCTCCCCTTCCCTTCGGCGATGGCGTTCTGCAGCTTGCCGAAGTTGCTCTTGCCGTTTTCGTCCTGCACCACGGCCTCGCCGTCGATCAGCGCGGATTTCACCGGCAGGTCCGCGAGCGGACGCATGATCGATCGGAACTTGTCGGTCCAGTCGAGGCCGGTGCGGGTGTAGATCACCGCGTTGCCGGCGCCGATGGATGCCTGGACGCGGTAGCCGTCGAACTTGATCTCGTGCAGCCACTCCTTTCCGTCCGGCGGCGCCTCAACGAGGGTGGCGAGCTGCGGCTCGACGAATTTCGGCAGCGGCAATTTCCCGGCGCCCTTGTCGCCGCCCTTGCCGACCCGTTTCTTTCCCCTTGCCGCTCCGTCCTCGCGGAACCGCCGCCCCTCCACCCATTCGACATTGCCGGAGGCGATCTCTTCCATGGTGCGGCCGGAGCGCACGCTGGTCAGCGCCCGCTCGATGATCGGTTTCTTCTCGGTCTCGGAGTATTCGTCGCGCTCCTTGATGAGCAGCCAGTTCTCGTGCTTGGCCCGCCGGTTCTCCTTGGCGTACTTCCCGCGCTTGCTGCCGTGCATGCGGACGAGCACCCATTTCCCTTTCAGCCGCTCGCCATGGAGGATGAACTTGAAATCGCCCTTGGCGAGCGCCTCGTCCGGGTCGCCAACCGACTCCCACGTCCCCTCGTCCCACAGCATCACCGTGCCGCCGCCGTAGTTGCCCTCGGGAATGGTCCCCTCGAAGTCTCCGTATTCGAGCGGATGGTCCTCGACGTGGACCGCGAGCCGCTTGTCCTTGGGGTCGAAGCTCGGCCCGCGCGTTACCGCCCAGGAGAGCAGCGCGCCGTCGTGTTCCAGCCGAAAGTCGAAATGCAGCCGCGTCGCATCGTGTTTCTGGATGAGGTAGCGCCGGCTGATCGTCTTCGCCCGCGAAACCTTGCCGGCGGGCTCCGCCGTCTTCCGGAAGTCGCGTTTCTCGCGGTATGTCTTGAGGCGGTCGGCCATGGTGCAAAGATTAGCATCGGGCTATGGCAAAAGTCCGCGATGCGAAGAAGGTTCCCACAATGCCGTCTCCCGGCCAGATCGTGATCCTCAACGGCGCCCCGCGCTCGGGGAAATCGAGCATCGCCGCCGCCATCCAGGAAACCTTCGACGGCGTCTGGATGAATCTCGGCGTTGACGTCGCAATCCTGATGACGCCGCCGCGTTACCGCCCCGGCCTTGGCCTGCGTCCCGGCGGCGAACGCCCCGACCTCGAGCCCTTGGTGCCGGCCCTCTACGCTGCGCTCTACGAGTCGATCGCCGCGCACAGCCGGGCCGGTCTGAATGTCGTCGCGGACGTCGGTCACCACGACTCTCATGCCTCGCCGACAACAATCCTTGCCGATTGCGCCCCCCGCCTTGCGGGCCTGCCAGTACTCTTCGTCGGCGTGCGCGCGCCGATCGAAACGATCATGGAACGGCGGGCGATGGTTCAGCCCGGCCGTGAAGAGGTCTATCTGCGGTCGACCAGAGGCGTCCCCGTGCCACCGCCGGTCGCCCTTTGGCAGACGGCGGTCCACACGCCCGGTATCTACGATCTGGAGGTCGACACTTCGGAGCTCAGTCCCGCTGAGTGCGCGGAACGCATCCGGCGTGCGCTCAAGCCGGGCGTGGTGCGCCCGACCGCCTTCGAACGGCTAGCTCGCTGAGCTCGCCGAAGAGTCTCCCGCCTCTCCCATGGGGAGAGGGCTTTGAGCCTTATGAGCGAAGCGAATTAGGCGAAAAGGGTGAGGGGTTAGGGACTTCTCGGGAGGGACTCTAACCCCTCACCCTTCCTCCCTAGGCTCGCTCTGCTCGCCAAGTTCGGAAGCCCTCTCCCTATGGGAGAGGTGGTGCTCAGATCTGCGTCGTTGAAATATTAAGCCGCGCGCTTCCGCTTCGGTGCGGCCTTGGCGGCTTTCGCCTTCGCGGCCTTGCCCTTCTTGGTGGGCGCGGGTGCGTCGGCCGCCGCGGCCTTGCTACCCTTGGGCAACGACCCGCCCTTCACGCTCCGCTTGAGAGCATCCATCAGATTGATGACCTTGGCGCCGAGTTGCGGCTCCTCGATCTCGTGCGGCTTGCGGTGCTCCATCTTGGCATCGATCAGTTCGCGGAGCGCCAGGTCGTACTGGTTCTTGAAGGCCTTCGGGTCGAAGGGCTTCGCCTTCCGCTCGATCAGCTCGGTCGCCAGCGACAGCAGTTCCTTTTCCGGCTTCGCGCCTGGTACCGTCGAGAAGAACTGCTCCGGGTTTTGAAGCTCGTCGGCGTAGCGAAGCGTCTCGATGATGAGGCCCTTGCCTTGCGCCTTCAGCGCCACGACGCTCGCCTGCCCGCGGGCGACGAGTTGGCCGAGGCCGATCTTCTTCGCCGCCTTCAGCGCGTCGCGAAGCACGACGTACGCCTCACCGGCGACATCGTCGTCGTCGGGGGCGACGAAATACGGCTTCTCGAAATACATCGGGTCGATCTCGCCCTCGTCGACGAACTGGATGAGGTCGATGGTGTGCTTGGCCTCGAGCTTGACGTCCTCGATCTCCTCGTCGGTGATCAGCACGTACTTGCCCTTCTCGACCTCGTAGCCCTTGACGATATCGTCGGGATCGACGGAGCCGACGCCCGGGACGACCTTGTCGTAGCGGATGCGTTTGCCCGAGGGTTTGTGGATCTGGTTGAACGCGACCCGCGCCGCGCTTTTGGACGCGGAGAAAACCTGCACCGGGATCGATACCAGCGACAGGCGGATTTGACCCTGCCAATACGCACGCGCGGCCATGCTCTTTATTCTCCTGATAATTCAACGCTGGCGGGACACACAAGGAAACGCCGGTCCGCGAGGACCGTTCCCGCCGCAGAGCAACAAGATACGCCGCAGCGGGTTAATGCTCACATACTTGGCGCGAAGGTGATACTTGGTTCAGGGTTTGTTCCAAATACACGAAGGGCGACTAAACTCTTGAGTACCCGCGCGCACACGGTGCCAAAATTTTATCTTTGCGGCTTCGCAGCAGCCGAGTCCGAAGATAGCCACGACCCGTTCGTATGGGTAGGAACCGTTGCAACAGGAGTGATTGCGCGACGATCACCGAAGAACATGTCGATTGTGCGGGGATTGTACGATGGCCGGGGAGGCTTTGCCGATTCGCTTGAATCAATCGAAGGGCATCTGGCGAAGATAGAAAGTGCCGCCGCATCAGCTATTCGTCGCTTCACGACACAGGACGCAACCGCTGGCGGCGATATTCCGCCAGAGATAACGCGGTTCTTGGCGTGGCAGGCGGCTCGAACGCCAGGCTGGATGGAATTCGTCGAGCGGTGGGCCAACGACGTCGATGGCACCGAAGATATTGTGGAACCTCCTCCTCCGGGGATCGAGAGAATCAAGGACCGGTCGCGTCCGTTGCTGTTGGAAAACCCGGAGACTGGGGAGCGCCATGAGACCGCTGATTCGAGTGAGTTCGGCCGGCTCCGCAAGCTAGGCTGGAAGTGGTTGTTGCGCCGCGATGACCATCTCGAAATGTTACATATGCAGGCTTGGTACTTCCAAGTTCGGCATTTCCCTCGTTTGGCGTGGATTAAGCTGACGGCACCCGAAGATCAGTGCTTCGTCACGAGTGACCGAGCGGTTGCGTGGCTCGTTGACGGCTACGCCGACAGTCCACCTGCGGCGTTGCGACATCCAGCAGCGCAAATCGTCGCACCGCTCACCCGGCAGGTCGCTCTCGTAGGGCGGCATGGCGCAAGCCGCCTTCAAGTGACACCACGTGAAGTGAATCGATTTGTGGCATTCGCGGCGTCCACTTGGATCGCGGGTCCGACCGCCGATGTCGTCGAGCAAGCCCTCGCGGATCGGCGCACGTCGCAACTTGCGTAGGGTGGGCAAAGCGAAGCGTGCCCACCGCAATTGCGTCCCAAGGTGGGCACGGCGCCACTGCGCCTTTGCCCACCCTACTCAATCGCCCTTACATACCTCTCCACCGACGCAGCGAACGCCGCCTTGCCGCCGCCCTTCACGTTGAGGTTCGTCCAGGCGCCGTAGATTGAGTCGAACGCGTACGGCGCGACCGCGTCGGCGACGCGATGCGCGGCCTTGGCGTTCAGCGAAATGTAGTTCGGGAACGAGTACATGAAGCTGACGTGGCGGCGGTCCTGAGCCACCATGGCAATGTCGCCAGTCATCAGCGCGCCCTTGCCGCCTTCGGCCGCGCTCCAGTGCAGCACCTGCCCGCCGGGAAAATGTCCGCCGCAGCGGACGAGCGTCATTTCGGCATTGATTGCAAGCGTCTCGCCCGTCCAGCCGACAATCTCCGGTCCCGGCCGCATGACCCACCTGCGGTCGTCGGCGTGGAGATAGACCGGCACGCCGCCGAACGCCGCGCTCCATTCCAGCATCGTCGAGTAGTAGTGCGGATGCGAGATCGCGATGGCCGTCAGCCCGCCGCGACTCTTGATCTCGGTCACCGTGGCGTCGGTCAGAACCGTGTGACAGTCCCAGAGCACATTCCCCGCCTTAGACTCCAGCAACAGCGGGCGCTGGTTGATGGCGAACGGCGGCTCCATGGCGATGCCGGTGATCCCCTCGCCTTCCTCGGTGAACTTCTGTGCGTGCGCACGGTTGAGCTCCGCGAGCGTCGTCCAGTCCTGCCCGGTCCAGCGGATGTATTGCCGGTCGTCGGCGCAAATCTCGCAGCTCGGCGGTGGCGCGGCGCTCTCCGTGTATTGCGTGCCGCATTGCTTGCAGATGAATCGTGTCATGCGTCTCGCCCTTTGGCGGACAATGCCGGGATCAGGGCCTCATGCCAAATGGGGATTCGCCTGATATCGTCACAGCCATGAAGAAGCCGCAGCGCACCATCCCCGTCCACGCCCTTGCCGACGAGCGCACACATCTGGCGCTCGCCCATCTCGGCCGGCTAAAGCAAGGCTACCTCAAAACGCTGTGCGGGCTGCAGGTCGTCAGCGAACTTTCGCCATTTGCCCTGGCCGAACCTGTCAAGACGCGCTGCCGCACCTGCTTCGGCAAGGTCGACGCAGACGGCCACGTCAAATGAACGGTGCTGAGAGTCTTGTCAGGACGCTGCTCG
>JAYTZZ010000021.1:0-2560 GCA_043741595.1 Hyphomicrobiales bacterium
GCTTGCAACGGCCCGGGGCCTGGTGGTCGGGCCAATCGCTCTGCGCCCAGTAGAGCCAATCCACGCACGTCGTCTCTTTGGGGAAGCACGGGGCGACGAGGATGTATTCCCAGTGGCCGAAGTCATCGAGGCGCTGACCCCAGAAGCTGGCCTGCCAGACTTTGCCCGGCCCCATCTTCGCAGCAAGGTACCCGCAGTCCGATGCCTGCACGCGCGGGTGTGCGCGCGCCAACGCAGTCTGCGGCGTGACCGCCGCAGCCAGCATCGCCGCCGCTGCCATCATTGAACTCAAGAAGAAGCGCATCTGCTTTGGTTCTCCGGACAAGTGCGCCCGACCCTCTATCGGACAAGATAGCGCGCCTCCGACGGGACGCCAACGCCCGTCAGGCCTTCCCCGCGACCTTCAGTGCAAAGGCGGTCGCGAAAGCCGTCTCGTTCAGCCGGTCGAAACGCCCCGACGCCCCGCCGTGCCCGGCGTCCATGTTGGTGCGGAACACGATTGGGTTTTCGTCGGTCTTCACGGCGCGCAGCTTCGCCACCCACTTCGCCGGCTCCCAATACGTCACGCGGGGGTCGGAAAGTCCGCCGAGCGCCATGATCGCCGGGTAGGCTTGCGCCCGGACGTTGTCGTACGGCGAATATGATGCGATCAGCCGGTAATCCGCGTCACTGTTGATCGGATTTCCCCATTCCGGCCATTCGGGGGGCGTCAGCGGCAGTGTCTCGTCCAGCATCGTCGCCAACGTATCTACGAACGGCACCTCGGCAATAAGTCCGGCAAAAAGCTCTGGCGCCATATTGGCGACAGCACCGATGAGGAGCCCGCCGGCCGATCCGCCCCAGCCGACGATGCGGCCCTCGCCGGTGATCTTCTCGGCAATCAGAAATTTCGCCGCATCGACGAAGTCGGAGAAGGTGTTGGTCTTCTTTTCGCGCCGTCCTTCGGCGTACCAGCGGTATCCTTTGTCCTTGCCGCCGCGCACGTGGGCGATGGCGTAGACGAAGCCGCGATCGACAAGCGACAGCCGCGTGATCCCAAAAGCAGCGGGGATGGCGATGCCGTATGCGCCGTAACCGTAGAGGAGACACGGCGCGCTGCCGTCAAGCGGTGTTCCTCTGCGGTAGAGGAGGGAGACCGGCACGGACTCGCCATCACTTGTCGGCGCGAATACCCGCCGGGTCACATAGTCGTCTGGATTATGCCCGGATGGGATCTCTTCTTCCTTCAACAGCGTCCGCGCGCGCGTTGTCATGTCGTAGTCGTAGACGCGGACGGGCGTCGTCATCGAAGAGTAGCTGAAGCGCAGCGTCGTCGTGTCGAACTCGAACCCTTCGCTCATGCCCAGCGAGTACGCTTCTTCGTCGAACGCGATGGCGTGCTCTTCGCCGGTTTCAAGATGGCGGATGACGATGCGCGGCAAGCTCGCCTCGCGCTCGAGGCGGATGAGGTAGTCCATGTAGACGGTGAAATCGAGGATCAGCCGCCCCGGCACGTGCGGAATGAGATCGCGCCAGTGCCGCCGGTCGGGCGTGGCAATTGGCGCCGTGACGATCTTGAAATCCTCGGCGCCGCCGGCGTTGGTCAGGAGGTAGAGGCGGTCGCCGTGGTGACCGACCGAATACTCTTGGGCCTTTTTCCGCCTGGCGACGACACGCGCTTCGCTTTCGGGCGCGTCCGCGTCGATGACGCGGACCTCCGACGTTTCATGGTCGTGCGCATCGATCAGGATGAACCGGCGCGATTGCGTCTTGCCGACCGCGATGAAGAATCCCGGATCGGTATCTTCATAGACCGGCACGTCGCTCTTCGGATCGCTCCCGACGACGTGCCGGAACACCTTCGCCGGCCGGTGGTTCGCGTCGATCCACACATAGAACAGCGTCTTGCCGTCGTTCGCCCAGACCGCGCTGCCGCTGGTTTCCTCGATCACGTCCGGCAAGTCGACGCCGGTCGCTGCATCGCGAAGGCGGAGCGTGAAATACTCGTTGCCTTTCTCGTCCAGCGAATAGGCGATCAGCCGGTGGTCATGGCTGTGCGCAAATCCGCCGAGACGGAAGTAGGCTTTCCCCTTCGCCATACCGTTGGCGTCGAGGAGCACCGTCTCGGTACCGCCGTCGCGGGCTGTGCGCACCACCATCGGGTGCTCCGCGCCGTGTTCGTAGCGCGTGGCATAGGCGTAGTCGCCGTCCGCCGCCGGCACCGTGGAATCGTCTTCCTTGATGCGTCCACGCATCTCCTTGAACAGACCCATGCGCAGCGCCTCGACGTCGGCCATCGCGGCCGCCGCGTACGCATTCTCTGCTTCGAGGTAGGCGCGAATGTCCGGCGCCAGTGCCGCCGGATCGCGCATTACCGTCTGCCAGTTTTCGGCGCGAAGCCAGGCGTAGTCGTCCGTGCGAGCGATGCCGTGATGGATAGTGGTCGACGGCCGCCGATCCGCTACCGGCGGTTTGACCAGACTGCTGCCGCCGGCCCCGTAGTTCCCCGCTTCACGCTCCATGCTTGTCGTCCGGCTCGAGCTTCAATGCAGTGCCGTTCATGCAGTAGCGCAGGCCCGTC
>JAYTZZ010000022.1:0-6072 GCA_043741595.1 Hyphomicrobiales bacterium
TCGCCGTTGGCGCGCTGCTGCGTGCCATGCTTCTGCATGGCATAGACGTATGCCTTGTTGAGCAGGTTCTCGTCCGCGTTCGGGTTGTAACGCGTAACCCGCTCGACGAGCTCGTACTGGCGCATCATGGCGGCAACGAATCCGGCGGCTGTGGCTCCCGACCAGGGGCGGCGGGCACCAGCTCCACAATAGCAGATATAGTATCGCTAAGGTTTAACCGCGACGGGCGAAAAGACCAGCGACCGGGGATTCTTGCCCTGGTTAACGCCCAGTCTTGCCCTCAACTAGAATTCCTCGGTCTTGTCCGGCGGAACCATGCTTTCGAGGCCGCGGAGAAGCTCCTCCTCCGACATGCGGTCGAAGGCCACATCCCCGTCCTCCGCCGCCGGCGCAGCACCCTTCTCGGCGTTCGCCGAGGCAATCATCGGCACCGGCTCCGGCTCGGGCTCATCGACCTCGACATACTTCTGGAGGGAGTGAATCAGGTCTTCCTTCAGGTCTTCCGGGGCGACCGTCTGGTCGGCGATTTCGCGAAGCGCGATGACCGGGTTCTTGTCGTTGTCGCGGTCGATGGTGAGCGGCGCGCCGCTCGCGATCATCCGCGCGCGATGGCTGGCCAAAAGCACCAGCTCAAACCGGTTTTCGACCTTGTCAACGCAATCTTCGACGGTGACGCGCGCCATGGGCAAATCTCCAAATGGGAATGTGGCGCGGGATATAAGCCGCCAGTGGCGGAGAAGCAAGCGGCGGCGTGTGTGCGATCGGAGCGTTTTCGCCCAAATTCCCGGGGGAAATCCTTGTTCTGTGGGGTCCTCCGAGGGAAAGAGCGATGCGGCCGTGGTAAAACACCAGTGTTCAGCGGCCTTTTTTGGGTCGCCCGAGTCACTCAGTCCCAATTGATTGAACCACTTCCTTGCCGACACAACTCGAACGACTTGGATATTCACCGGCGATTTGCCGGGTGGGCGTCATCCCGGCAAAGAGGCAACCCGAGGATTACGGCATTGAACGCCAACAGAGACCGCCTCGAACAAAGCCTGTTTGACCCGCGCGAGAAGATCGCCCTCTTCATCGACGGCGCCAACCTCTATGCCACCTCGAAGTCGCTGGGCTTCGACATCGATTACAAACGGCTCCTGCAGGAGTTCCAGTCGAAGGGCTACCTGCTGCGTGCCTACTACTACACAGCGCTTGCCGAGGATCAGGAATACTCTTCGATCCGCCCATTGATCGATTGGCTGGACTACAACGGCTACACGGTCGTGACCAAGCCGACCAAAGAGTTTGTGGACGCCACCGGTCGTCGCAAGATCAAGGGCAACATGGACATCGAGCTCGCCGTCGATGTCATGGAGATGGCCGACAGCATCGATCACTTCGTATTGTTCTCCGGGGACGGCGATTTCCGCTCCATGGTCGAGGCCGTGCAACGAAAGGGCCGAAAGGTCACGGTTGTTTCCACCCTCGCCACGCAGCCGCCGATGATCGCCGACGAACTACGCCGGCAGGCCGATCATTTCGTCGATCTGTCGACCATGCAGGCAAAGGTCGGCCGCGACCCGGCCGAGCGCCAGCAGCGGCAGGCGGAACGCGCGCAGACGGACACCTTCCAGGACGAGTTCGAAGACGAAGAGACGGCCTGACCGCCGTCGCCTGCGCAACGATGACCGTCCTCCCCGCGGCAGGCGAACCCGGCCGCGATTGTCCGTTTTGTCCGCGGCTCGTCGCCTTCCGTGAGGAGTGGCGCGCCAAGGAGCCGACCTGGCACAACGCGCCCGTGCCCACCTTCGGTACCCTCGACGCGAAGCTGGCCATCGTCGGGTTAGCGCCGGGCCTGCGAGGAGCAAATCGCACCGGACGCCCTTTCACCGGCGACCATGCCGGCGAGCTACTCTATCGGACGATGCTGGATTTCGGTTTCGCATCGGGCACCTATGCTGCGCGGCCCGACGACGGCTTGACGCTGATCGACGCCGCCATAGTCAACGCGGTCCGCTGTGTACCGCCGGAGAACAAGCCGACGCCCGCAGAGATCGCCACCTGCCGGCAGTTCCTGACAGCCACGCTCAACGGGATGCCCCGGCTCTCCGCAATCGTCGTGCTCGGCCGCATTGCTCACGACAGCACCGCCGCGGCCCTCGGCTTGAAGCGTTCGTCCGTGCCGTTTTCGCATGGAGCGGTCCATGATGCTCGACCCGGCGTGACCCTTCACGACAGCTATCACTGCTCCCGCTACAACACGAACACGGGCGTGCTGACGAAGGCGATGTTCAGGCAGGTGTTTGCGAAATTGCGAGAGCGGCTGGGAGGCGCGAACTGATGCCAACCATACCTGACATCCGCGTGAAGAGCGTCGCGGTCGATGCGGACCAACTCACCGTGTCGCTTTTCGACGGTCGCACGATTGCCGTGCCGTTGGCCTGGTATCCCCGGCTGGCCGATGCGACACCTACCCAACGTCGGAATTTCGAAATCAGCGGTGGCGGATACGGCATCCATTGGCCCGACCTCGATGAGGACCTGAGCACGGAGGGCCGGCTTCGCGGCGCACCTGCTCCCCGCGAAATCGCCTGAGGGCGCCTCCCTCCCCGGCCCTCGCTTCTGCTCGGGCGTTCGTCACTCGAAACAGGCCACCGGTCTGATTCGTCCGCTTCGCACCGTTTCCTCATCCCTTGTCGCGCATGAGTCGCGATTTCTCCCGGTTCCAGTCGCGCGTCTTTGAGGTCTCGCGCTTGTCGTGGAGCTTCTTGCCGCGGGCGACAGCGATCTCGACTTTGGCGCGGCCCCGATCGTTGAAGAACACCTTGAGCGGGACAATCGTCATGCCCTCCTTGTCGACTGCGCCGACAAGGCGGCTGATCTCACGCTTGTGGAGCAGCAACTTCCGAGGCCGCCGCGTCTCGTGGTTGAAGCGGTTCGCTTGCAGATATTCGGGGATATAGGCGTTGTAGAGCCAGAGCTCGCCGCCCTTTTCGCCGGCGTATGCGTCGGCGATGTTTGATTGCCCGGCGCGCAGCGACTTTATCTCGGTACCGGTCAGCGCGATGCCCGCCTCGTAGACTTGACCGATCTCGTAGTTGAAGCGCGCGCGCCGGTTGACGGCAGCGGTACGGCTCGCCGGCTTGTCCTTCTTGTCCGCCATCTCGGATTTTCTAGTTGATCAGTCCCGCGTGGACCATGGCTGCGCGGATTTTGATGCGCGTGGGTTCCTCGACCTTCATCATCGGCAGGCGAACATCGTCGCGCATCTTGCCGATGACGGAGAGAGCGTACTTCACGCCGGCCGGATTCGGCTCGAGGAAGAGCGCCGTGTGCAGGGGCATCAGCCGGTCCTGATAGATCAGCGCCTTGGCGTAGTCGCCGGCAAGACACGCTGTCTGGAACTCGGAGAGAAGCTTCGGCGCGACGTTGGAGGTGACAGAGATACAACCGTTGCCACCATGGGCCATGACCGCCAACGCGGTAGAGTCGTCACCCGACAGCTGAATGAAATCCGCGCCCATCGCCTCGCGCTGGAGGCTGATGCGATCGATCTTGCCGGTGGCGTCCTTGACCCCGGCAATGTTCTTCAATTCGAAAAGACGCGCCATCGTCTCGACCGACATGTCGATCACCGACCGCGGCGGGATGTTGTAGATGAAGATAGGAATTCCGACGGCGTCGTTGATCGCCTTGTAGTGCTGGTAGAGGCCTTCCTGGTTCGGCTTGTTGTAGTAGGGCGTGACCACAAGAAGGGCATCGGCGCCAGCGCCCTCGGCAAACTTCGCGAGGTCGATCGCTTCCCGCGTGTTGTTGGAGCCAGCCCCCGCGATCACCGGAACGCGCCCACTCGCGGCCTCGACGCAGATCTGAACGATCCGCTTGTGCTCGTCGTGGCTGAGCGTTGGGCTTTCCCCGGTCGTGCCGACCGGCACGAGGCCGTGGGACCCCTCCTCGATCTGCCAGTCGACGAACGAGCGAAAAGCCTCCTCGTCGAGGCTGCCGTTCTGCATCGGTGTCACCAAGGCGGTGATCGAACCCCTGAACATCGTGTCGTTCCCCAATTGTCGACCGTCCTGCGATCGAACAATCGTCAAATTCTGTTGTTTCCGTGGCGCGGCGACCATAGTCCGGCCCCCTTGGTGTGAGCAAGGAGGACCGGGGTCGTCAAGCAATCCTTCATTATGGCAGACTAGCCTTCGGGCGTCGAAAGCGGGGCCGCGGGCGGGCAAGCGCGTCCGTCGACCGGAATGGGTGGGCCGGGTTGCCGGCGCGTATCGGAAGGACCGACGAAAACAATGGCAATCGGACCGTCCGGCGGGACTAGCCGGCGCCAGAAATCGTTGATGTGGCAAGTGCTTGCGGGCGCCGCGCTGATAGCGCTCGCGATCTCCGTTGAAGGCACCCCCGCGGTCGCCGCCAAGCGTCCGGTCGCCGACACAGTCCCCACGCCGCGCCCAAGCCCGAAGCGCATCCAACTTGCACAAGCCAATGAGAGCAATGGGGACGCTATTGGCTCCCTCATCACCAAAAGCGACGCAGGTGAAATCTCCGCCAGCGAAGACAGCGACGCCCCGCAGGTAACCGAACCAGTTCCCGACCTGTCCTCACCGCCTCCTCCAAAGGGAAGCGGCGGCAAGCCAATCAACTCCGTCGGCTTGAAGCTCGCACTGAAGTTTCTCGAGAATAACGATGCCGCCAGCGCGACCGTCGCCGCCTACGCACTGCCCGACCGCATCGACATCAAGATCGTGGACTGGCTGATAGCCACTGGAAGCTATTCCGGGCTGTCGTCGACTTCTATCAACCAGTTGCGCAAGAGGCTCCTCGATTGGCCGGGGCAGTCCCAGATGAAGCTGCGCTACGAGCAGGCGCTCGCCCGGGAGAAACCGCCGGCCGCAACGGTCATCAACGCCTTCGGCGATCGCAAGCCTGCGTCGGACGACGCAACACTGATGCTCGCGCGCGCCTACGTCACCGTCGGTCGCGGCGACGACGCCGCGAGATTGATTCGCTCATTCTGGCGTGACGCAAGTTTCTCCGAGGGTATCGAGAGCGCCATCGTCCGGGACTTCTCTGGTTTCCTGAAGCCGGCGGATCACAAAGCGCGCATGGATCGCTTGCTCTACACCGAGCACACGGCCGACGCGCTCCGGGCCGCCGGGCGCCTCGACAAGAATCAGCAGGCGCTCGCCAAGGCCGTCATTCTCATAATCAAGGAATCATCCAAGGGCGCCAAGGCCTTAGAGGCCCTCCCCGCGTCGATGAAGCGCGATCCGCTCTATACATACTCGCGCATCCGAGTCCTCCGCCGCGCCGGCAAGATCCTGGACGCCGGTAAATTACTCGCAGCCGCCTCGCGCGATCAGAAAGTGATTGTCAGCCCCGACGCCTGGTGGGTCGAGCGGCGCCTGGTTTCCCGTGCCCTCATCGAAAAAGGCAATCCACAACTCGCCTATCAGCTCGCCGCCGGGCATTCGAACGAGTCGAACACCCTCCGTGCAGAAGCCGAATTCCATGCCGGTTGGTACGCGTTGGAGTACCTGCATGACCCGAGCATTGCGTCCGGACACTTCGCCGCAATCGCCACGGTTTCCTCGATGCCGCTGTCGCTTTCACGCGCCGAATACTGGCAGGGTCGCGCCAGCGCGACCGCGGGCGATGCTCAGGCAGCCGCTGAGCATTTCAAGCGAGCCGCGGCCTTTCCGACAACATTCTACGGCCAGCTCGCCTTCGCTCGTCTCGGCGGAAAGCGGCTGGTGCTATCCCAACCGCCAAAAGCTAACGCCGACCTCCGTCAACACTTCGCCGATCGCGAGCTTGTTCAGGCAATCCGTCACCTCGCGGCTGTCGGATATGACGACAAGGCAAGCTTGATCTATCGCCACCTCGCCGAGACGCTGACAGACCCCGCCGAGATCGCGCTCCTCGCGGAATTGGCCGAGCGGGATGGCAAACATCAGGTCGCCCTGCAGATCGGAAAGAGCGCCGCGGTCCGCGGTTTGCCGGTTGAAACGCTGGCTTTCCCGACGGCTGCGATTCCATCGTCAGCAAAGACCCCGAGAATCGAGAAGCCGGTCGTCTACGCGATCG
>JAYTZZ010000023.1:0-6043 GCA_043741595.1 Hyphomicrobiales bacterium
TCGCGACAGGATTCAGAATCGATCCCCGCACGCTGTCCGCTCCGCAGGACAACGCTAAACGCGATACAAGGGGACGCTTGAGATTCCGCCGCACCAAACTACGCGCGGAAGCTACACCGCTGTTTGACTCGCTGACAAGAGTCACGAGGACACACCTCAAGAATTCATTTTTGTTTTCCCCAAGTCGTGCGCCGGCCTGTTTATTGGCCGCGTCAAGACGATTTGGTTCGCGCGAACAAGGCATTGGCCTCTCGTGCGAGCGACCCGCACCGGGGTGCGTGTCCGTATCTGTACACTGCTCGCGACAGGTATTGCGTTGTCATCGATCGTGATGCTTCGTGCGCAAGCATCCGCGAGCCCGGACTGGGAAAGCTATGGGGCCCTGCACCCTCATCTGATTGCCGCGAACCTTCTGCTGATTTTCGGCGTGACTTTGTGGTGTCTGGATCGCCGGCCGCAATCGACATCGCGATGGGTTGCCCCTAAGTTCGGTCGAGGAGGCAGGGAGAAAAGAGGGTGACGCCGAAACCGGCCGCCACGTGGGGGAAGGCAGCACCGCGCCACGGGTTTCGCGGGATCTACATCAACCTCGACCGCAGCACCGATCGCCGCCGCAATATCGAGCGCCAGTTGGCCCGGCTTGATCTCGCCGACGCGTATGTGCGCCTCCCCGCGGTCGATGGCCGAAAGCTGAAACCCGTCGGTGCTCTCAATCCCGGAATTGTTGGTTGCTTCCGTTCGCACGTTGAGGCGCTCACCCTGGCGAAGAGTGCTCGCTGCGCTGTTCACATCGCCGAGGACGACATCGTCCTCTCCCGGCACCTCGCTCCTTTCATCCGTCATGGTTTGAGTGTTGGGCTGTTCGAGGCCTACGACGTCGTTTTCCTCGATCTCTGGGTTCATCCGGTCCCCGACCTGATCAAACGATACTTCGCGGCGGTCGAGATTGCGCTCAACCATCGACCGCTCGACTACGCACGTTTTGCCGTCATCGACCTGAAAGGCACGCGCATTGGAGCTGCTGCCTCCTATGTCATCGCTTCATCCAACCTTGAAAAAGTGCATGATCTACTGCAGGCGGAACTCGACCGGGGACCAACCGTACCGGTGGACCACCACTACAGTCAGTTGACGGATAGTGGTGCGCTCCGGACCGCTGTTGTGGCGCCATTCCTGACCACCATCGATCTGAAGGATGGGGCAGTCTCCGCTACCGGGACTCTTACAGAGATCGAGCATCGTCTTTTCCTGCTCCTGCGACAGGCGTTTTACGTCGACCGCGATCTTCCCGGCGTCGTCATTCCCCTCATGGATGAGTACCGCCGCCGTAAGGCGTACAAGGGCCTCGACCAGATCCGGAACCTGCTTGCGGCGAGCGTCGGAATACCGGCCAATTGACAGACCTCGGACGGACGCCGATATAGGCCGGGTCTGAAGGTGCTGCCCACGTTGACGGGGGCGGCACTTTTTGCCTTTTGGGATATCGGTCATGGCCCCAAACCCGGGAAAGTCCTCGCTGTACGACACCTTCGCGCGCGCGCCGATCGCGTTTGCGCGCGGTGAGGGCGTGTGGCTTGAGACCACCGACGGCCGGCGTATGCTCGATTTCTCCGCGGGCATCGCCGTCAATTCCCTCGGCCATGCCCATCCGGCTTTGGTCAAGGCGCTCGCCGATCAGGCCGGCAAGCTCTGGCATGTTTCCAATCTCTTCCGGATTCCGGAGCAGGAGGCCCTTGCCGAGAAGCTCTGCCGCGAGACCTTTGCCGACAAGGTGTTCTTCGGCAACTCGGGTACCGAAGCGGTCGAGTGCGCCATCAAGACGGTGCGGCGCTATCATTTCGTCGGCGGCCATCCTGAGAAGACACGCATCATCACCTTCGCCGGCGCCTTCCACGGGCGGACGTTCGCCGGCCTCGCCGCGACCGGCAATCCGAAATACGCCGAAGGCCTTGGACCATTGCCCGAAGGCTTCGACCAGGTGCCGCTCGGTGACCTCAAGGCCGTCCACGCTGCGATACGTCCGGAGACCGCGGCGATCATGATCGAGCCGATTCAGGGTGAAGGCGGCGTGCGTCTCGTGCCGAGCCAGTTCCTGCGCGAGCTCCGCGCCCTCTGCGACAAGCACGGGCTGTTGCTGGTGTTCGACGAGGTGCAGTCCGGCGTCGGCCGCACGGGCAAGCTCTTCGCTTACGAATGGTCGGGCGTCGCCCCTGACGTGATGGCTGTCGCCAAGGGCATTGGCGGCGGCTTCCCCGTTGGCGCCTGCCTTGCCACCGCGGAAGCGGCCAAGGGCATGACCGTCGGCACCCACGGCTCGACCTTTGGCGGCAATCCGTTGGCAATGGCGGTCGGGAAGGCTGTCGTCGATATCGTCAGCACCCCGGATTTCCTTGAGCACGTCCGCCAGATGGGCATCTATCTCAAACAGCGGCTGGCGTCGGTCGCCGACTCGCATCCCGGCGTCGTCGCCGAAGTGCGCGGCGAGGGGCTCCTCGTTGGCATCCGCTGCTTAGCGCTGGCGGCTGAAGTGGTTGCCGCCATGCGCGACAACGGTCTCCTCGGCGCCGCCGCCAGCGATAATGTTGTTCGCTTGCTGCCGCCTCTGATCGTCACTGCCGCCGAGATCGACGAGGCCATGACACGCCTCGACAGCGCCCTCGATGCGCTGGATCAGGCGCGCCCTGCGGCGAAAGTTGGGTAGGTGGCGCCATGGTCCGCCATTTCCTCGACATTGCCGATCTTGATGCGGCAACGCTTCGCGCCATCCTCGACGACAGCGTACGCCTGAAGGCGTCGCGGCGGCGGAGCGACGCACCCAAGCCTTTCGCCGGCAAGACGCTCGCCATGATTTTCGACAAGCCATCGACGCGCACGCGCGTGTCGTTCGATGTCGGCATGCGCGATCTCGGCGGCGAGACGGTCATCCTCGCCGGTGCTGAAATGCAGATCGGCCGCGGCGAGAGCATCGCCGATACCGCCAGGGTCTTGTCGCGCTACGTCGACGCCATCATGATCCGCGCCCTCGACCACGCAATGGTCAAGGAGCTGGCGGCGAACGCCACCGTCCCGGTGATCAACGGTTTGACGCGCCTGTCCCACCCCTGCCAGGTTCTTGCGGATGTGATGACCTTTGAGGAACGCGAGGGCCCGATCGCCGGTCGCACCATCGCCTGGGTCGGCGACGGCAACAATGTGCTGGCGTCTTGGGTGCACGCCGCGGCGAAACTTGGTTTCCGTCTGAAGATCGCCACGCCTCCCGAGCTCGCGCCGTCGAAAGAACTGTTGGCGTGGGCGAAGGCCAATAGCGCCGACGTCGTCGTATCGAACGACGCCCATGCCGCGGCGAAGGACGCGGATTGCGTCGTCGCCGATACCTTCGTGTCTATGGGCGATGACGAGGCTGAACGCCGCCACAATTTGCTGATGCCCTATCAGGTGAACGCGCGCCTGATGAAAGAGGCCAAGCCGGAGGCCATATTCATGCATTGCCTTCCGGCTCACCGGGGAGAGGAAGTGACGGCAGAGGTCATCGACGGCCCGCAATCGGTAGTTTTCGACGAGGCCGAGAACCGCCTCCATACCCAGAAGGCGATCCTCGTCTGGTGCCTCGGGAGTGAGCGGACGTGAATATCGCGTTTGAAGGTGCCGCAGAGCCGATCGGCCCCGCCGGCGATGATTCCGTTCGTCCGTTCGTGGTCGAGACACTCGACGTGCGCGGCCGCGTCATCCAGATGGGACCGGCGCTCGATGCCATCCTTGCCCGCCACGATTATCCGCCGCCCGTCTCCCGTCTTCTTGCCGAGGCGATCGTGCTCGCCGTCTTGCTCGGCTCGTCGCTGAAGATCGACGGCCGCTTCACGTTACAGACTGAGACCGGCGGGCCGGTCGATATGTTGGTCGTCGACTACCGCACCACCGGCGCCATTCGCGCCTACGCCCGTTTCGATCAGGAGCGGGTGGCTCGCTTCGAAGCTGAGGGCGCGGCGACCCCCGGGGCGCTCCTTGGCAAGGGCACGCTCGCCATGACCATCGATCAAGGCACCCACGCCAGCCGCTATCAGGGCGTGGTGCCGCTCGAAGGCGAAAGCCTCGAGGAGGTGGCGCATGCCTATTTCCGCCAGTCGGAGCAGATCCCCACCCGCGTCCGCCTCGCGGTAGCGGAAATGCACGCCCGCGAGGGTGGCGCCATTCGCCATTCGTGGCGCGCCGGCGGGCTGCTCGTCCAGTTTCTCCCCGAGGCGTCCGAGCGCATGCGCCAGCCGGATCTTCCTGGTCGCGATGCACCACAAGGCGCCAGCAACGCTGTCTTCAGCGAGGACGATTCCTGGGTCGAGGCGCGGGCGCTTGCCGCCACGATCCAGGACGATGAGCTGACCGACCCCGCGCTGCCTGTGGAGAATCTGCTGTTCCGCTTGTTCAACGAGCGCGGTGTCCGCGTCTTCCGCGCTGCTGGCGTGCGCGACCAGTGCTCGTGCTCGCGCGAAAAGGTCAGTGGCGTCCTGTCCAATTTCACTGCGGAGGAAATCACCGAGAGCACCGAGGACGGTGCGATCTCGGTGACCTGTGAGTTCTGCGGAACGAAATACGACTTCGACCCCGCCGAATTCACGCCGGCAGCCGCCCCTCCGACAGCAGCTTGAGCATCGCGATGCTCCAGCCGTAGAGCTTCGGGTAGGGCGGGGCGGCATTCGCCGGGTCCGCCATCGAGAACGCGAGATAGGCGCGATAGAAGCGGAGCGCTGGCGCGATCTCGGGCCCATGCCGCTCGATGATCAGTTCGCGCACGAAGCGCGCGTCGTCGGCGGTGCACTCTTCGATCAGCTCGAGTGTCAGGTATGACGTTGCCAGATCGAGGATCCGATCGCCGACGACCGTGAACACCCCAAAGTCGAGCACAGCCGACACGGAGAGATCGTCGGCGAGAAGCACGTTGCCCGGAAAATAGTCGCCGTGGACCAGTATCTTCGGCGGCAGCTCCGGCAGGTCGGCGATCATGTCCGCGGCCTTGCCGAAGAGGGTGTAGGGGTCGCCCACTTCCTTGGCGATGGTCACCCGGTTCTTGGCCCGAAACCGGCTCAGGCTCTCTCGCGCGAAACTGCGCCAGTCGTTCGCTGTCACCGGCGCCTTCGCCAGCACGTGTCCGTACGACAGGGTGGGAAGCGGAATGTTGGCGAACGTATCGATCGCGGCGACATAATTGCGGAAAGCCTTGTCCCGCCGGTCGTCGTCGAGGGTGCGCAGGAGCTCCGACATCGATCGGCCGGGAAGGCGCTTCTCGATCGTGTAGGTTTCGCCGGCTCCAATTGTCTCGACCTCCGGAGTGGCGAAGGGCAATCGCCCCGCGATGAGATCCAGAAAAGTCTTCAGCCGTGTGCGGCTCTGCGCGTCGAATTTCTTCTGTTTTGGCAAACGCAGGATGTGATCGTCGCCAAGGGGATATACCCGGGACTCGCCGCCCTCCCCAAGAAGGTCGGAGGGTTCCAGATCGAAGTCTCGGAGGATACGCGCGTGGTCCGGCAACATGGTATGACCCGCGGCTATCAGTTCATCGTCCGCCGGGCGTCCGGAACGTCGAGCGAGAAGGCCGGGATGGCGATGGAGAACAGTTCGCCCCGCTCGTTCTGCATCTGGTAGGTCCCGACCATGATGCCGGACGGCGTCGAAAGCGGACAGCCGCTGGTATAGGCGAAGCTTTCGCCGGGCTTCAGCACCGGCTGCTTGCCGACGACCCCCGCGCCGCGTACTTCCTCGGTCCGCCCATGGGCGTCGGTGATCCGCCAGTGGCGCGAGCGCAGCCGCACGATTTCTTCGCCAAGATTGGAAATCTCGATCTTGTAGGCCCAGAAATAGTGGCTTTCGTCGGGCGACGATTCCGCCTCGACGAAGCTCGGCTCGACGGTCACCTGAATGGCGCGGGTGGTCTCACGATACATGGTGATTTATGGCCACGCCGCCAAAGCGCCGTCAATCACCGCAGGGTGTCCAGCGCCTGGGACAAATCGTCGGCGAGGTCTTCCGCGTCCTCCAGCCCGACTGAAAGCCG
>JAYTZZ010000024.1:0-6004 GCA_043741595.1 Hyphomicrobiales bacterium
CGGACGCCCGATGCCGGTCGACCGGTGACGACCCCTTATCTTGCCGTTCTGGTCTTCGCCCAGAATCTCGTAGACAAAAATGTCCTGGGTGGTGATGACGTCACCCTCGGTGCCGATCACTTCGGTGATGTAGGTGACACGGCGCGAACCGTCGCGCAGGCGCTCGGTTTGGATGATGACGTCGATCGAGTTGGCAATCATCTCACGGATGGTCTTCGCCGGCAGGCTGAAGCCGCCCATCGTGATCATCGATTCGAGACGGGACATCGCCTCGCGCGGGCTGTTGGCGTGGAGCGTGCCCATCGATCCGTCGTGACCTGTGTTCATCGCCTGCAACAAGTCGAACGCCTCGGGTCCGCGCACCTCACCCACGATGATGCGTTCGGGGCGCATACGCAGGCAGTTCTTGACGAGGTCGCGCATGGTGATTTCGCCCTCGCCCTCGATATTGGGCGGGCGGGTCTCAAGACGGACGACGTGCGGCTGCTGGAGTTGCAACTCGGCCGCGTCTTCGGCGGTGATGATGCGCTCGTCAGGCTCGATGTAGCGCGTCAGGCAGTTGAGGAGAGTCGTCTTGCCCGAGCCCGTGCCGCCGGAAACGAGCACATTGCAGCGCGAGCGCGCGATGATCTGCAGGATGGAGGCGCCGTCGGGCGTGATGGTGCCGAACTTGACGAGCTGATCGAGGGTGAGCTTGTCCTTCTTGAACTTACGAATCGTGAGTGTCGGACCGTCGATTGCGAGCGGCGGAGCGATAACGTTGACGCGGCTGCCGTCGGGGAGCCGCGCGTCGCAGATCGGCGAGGATTCATCGACTCGTCGGCCGACCTGGCTGACGATGCGCTGGCAGATGTTCATCAGCTGGGCGTTGTCGCGAAAACGGACGTTGGTTTCCTCGACCTTGCCACCAACTTCGATGTAGGTGCGGAAGGCGCCGTTGACCATGATGTCGGAGATATCGTCGCGGGCGAGCAGCGGCTCGAGAGGTCCCAGCCCCAGAACGTCGTTGCAGATGTCCTCGAGCAGGTCTTCCTGCTCGGCAATGGACATGACGATATTCTTGAGCGCGATGATGTCGTTGACGATGTCGCGAATTTCCTCGCGCGCCGATTCGGCATCGAGGCGGGCGAGCTGCGACAGATCGATGGTGTCGATCAGGGCCGAGAAGACCGTCGACTTGACGTCGTAGAAGTTCTCCGAGCGGCGAATTCCACCCTCGCCGGTCGACGGACGCGGACGCGTCGAGGATTCGACCGGGGCGCGCTTGACCGGCGCGGCACCGGGGAGCGGCGACGGCGGTGGGGCCGCGACGTCCGTCGATGTTGCCGAGAGCGCAACTTCCGACGCCGGCGCGGATGCAACGGCCGGGGCCACCGGCTTGGCGGCAGGTTTTTCCGCCGGCGGTTCTGGCGGATTGCCGCCGCCAGTTCCGCTTGTCCCGCGCTTCCCGAACATCACCGTTCCCCGTTATGCGCTCTACTTGCCGCGGAGCCGGGCCAGCAACGGAGCAAGGCCGCCGCGCTTGTGGCGTTTGACTTCGGCGCGCCCTGTTACCGTCCTGGCAATCAGATCGAAGGATCCGGCGATCGGGCTCTTGCCGTCCGTCTCGGCGATCATCTGCCCGTTGTTGGCGGCGGTTCCGAACAACTGAGAATCGAAGGGTATGATTGCGGTCGGCGACAGACCAAGCGCAGCGGCGAAATCGTCGACCTTGATCTCGGGACGCTTGGCCAGCCCTTGCTTGTTGATGACAAGCCGTGGCGGTTGATCGTTGCTGCGTCCGGTCTTCAGGAGATCGACAAGATTCTTGGCGTTGCGCAGGTTAGCGAGGTCGGGCTCGACCGTGAGCACGACTTCGTCGGCGGCAAGCAGCGTCTTCTTCACCCACGCATTCCAACTGTGCGGCAGATCGAGGATCACGGCCGGGACGCCAGCCTGAGCGACATCGATGATGTGCTCGAAGGCGCTCTCGGCGAAGTCGTATGTGCGATCAAGGGTCGCCGGTGCGGCCAGCAGGCTCAAGTGATCGGAACACCGCGCCAGCAGTCGATCGAGGAAGTTGTCGTCGAGACGATCGGGAGCATTGACCGCTTCGGCGATGCCCTGTGCCGGATCCTGGTTGAAGTCGAGGCCGGCGGTGCCGAAGGCAAGGTCGAAATCGGCGACGACGACGTCGTTCTCGAAGTTGCGAGCGACGGACCACGCTACGTTGTGGGCGACCATCGAAGAACCGACGCCGCCCTTGGCACCTACGAAGGCGATGGTGCGGCCCAGCGGCTGCGTCGAGCGGTCGACGTAGAGGTCGGCGACCGTCTTGATGATTCCCATGAGGCCGACGGGAGCGACGAGATACTCGCTGACGCCGCGCTGAGTGAGGCCGCGATATAACTCGACGTCGTTGACGTGGCCGATGACGACGACCTTGGTTCCGGCGTCGCAGACCTCCGACAAGCGATCGAGTTCGGCCTCGAGCTTGTCACGCGGCAATCGGGCTTCGACGATAATCAGGTTCGGCGTCGCCGCCGCCTGGTAGAATTCGGCGGCGGCGGTGATGCCGCCGGCCTGAACCTTGACGTGGGCGCGCGCCATGCGCCGATCCTTCGCAGCGGCCTCGATCGCCGCGGTCAACTCAGGCGTATCGCAGAACGCCTGGATCGAGATACGCGGAATGGGCCTGACTTCGGCGCTGACAACCGCCGCGGATTCGCGCGGCGCCGCCTGCTCCAGGTCCTTGTAGGCAAGATCGGTCATTGACCAACTCCGTTCGCAACTGCACCACCGGTCTGAAGGCTCGTATCGCTCGTGAAGGCCTCGCCCTTGCGGTACTTCTCGAGGACAGCGGAACGGCGCGCGGCGTCGGCCGGCGTCATGCCCCGCGGATAGAGAAGGTCGAGCGGATTCTCGACCATGGCGGCAAGATTCTGCTGCGTGGCGCAGCCGAAGCTCTCGTAGTGGCGATTCTGAACGCTGACGGCTGCTTGATCCTTCCAGGGACCGCACGGCGCCGTCGTCGCGGCAACGCGATTGTAGGCAATGCGCACCGGAGCGATCTTTTCAGCCGCGGAGGCCCGGTACACGCGATAGTCGATCGACTTCCGGTCGACGCCGGCGCGATACAGGGTCTCTTCGATCTCGACCGCGACACCGGCGGCGGCGACCTGATTGGGAGAGCCGGAGGGGGCTACGACGGCTATGACGGTGCTGCCGCTCTCAACGAAATTTCTCGCGAAGAAGGCGACGTTCGCCTTCACCGACGCCGTAAGTTGGGCGGTATCGACGCTCACCGGCACGTCCATCGCTTCGACTTGCTCTTCGATCGTGATCGGGTGGTTGACGCGATAATCGTCGTCGATTGCACCGGTCGTGGCGAAGGGGTCGACGCCTTTGGCGCAGCCGGCAAGAGCCAGGGCGATGCCGCCCGCGACGATGACCGCTGACACGCCCAAGCGCTGGCCGCGATCGCTGGCTCTGGACGAAACGGTGGTCATTTGATGAAGCTCCGTTGCTGCCGACTTGGCTGCTGTTCGACTTGCGCGGTTCATTCGTAGATGTAGCCGGCGTGGCCCTGATACTTTTGGCCAGCGGTCTTGCCGTTTCCGTAGACGCGGTTGAGCTTGCCGAAGAAAATAGTCTGAGCGTCGCCTGCCGTGGCATATCCCTGATCAGGCGTGCCAAGCGCCGAACGGGCGACAGGCTTGACCAGGTAGGGCGTGGCGATGATCACGAGTTCGGTCTCGTTCCGCTGGAAGTCACGGCTGCGGAAGAGCGCGCCAAGGACCGGCAAACTACCGATGCCTGGAAGAGCGGCGATCGACTGGCGGACGCTGTCCTGGAGAAGGCCACCGAGGACCATCGAGCCGCCGGAGGGCAGCTCAAGGGTGGTTTCAGCACGGCGCACCTTCAGCGACGGAAGGGAGATGCCGCCCAGATTGATGGCCCCTTCCTGAGACAGTTCGGACACTTCCGTTTTCACGCGAAGACTGATGCGGCCGTCGGAGAGCACCACCGGCGTCACGGCCAACGCAACACCGAAGGGCTTGAACTCGATGGTGATGTTGCCGCTCTGGTCGCGGCCGACCGGTACCGGGAACTCCCCGCCGGCGAGGAAGCTCGCCGATTCGCCGGAGATCGCGGTGAGCGTCGGCTCTGCGAGAGTCTTGAAGAGACCGGTCTGTTCAAGCGCCTTCAGCGTGGCGTTGAGCGTTCCCTGGGTCGTCGTGCTGTAGGGCGCCATGTTGCCGACAGCCGAGTAAGTCTGCACCGCGGTGCCGCTGATGCCGGTGTCCGGCGCGATACCTCTGACCGCAAACGGAAGGTCGGTCGCGGCGCTGAGCAAGAGCCCGCCAATGTTGAGGTTCGTCGCCGTCCAGTCGATACCGAGCTGCTTCACGAGACTGCGCTGCACTTCGGCAATGCTGACCCTGACCTGGACCTGATCCTCGCCCTGGATGGTCAGCATGTTGACGACCGAAGACGTCGGCGCCGGCTGCCCGCTAACGTTGACGCCAGCGGAGACACCCACGCCCCCCTGCCCTTGAATCGACTGCGAGCCACCATTGGCGAAAATGTTGGCGATGTCCTGCGCCTTGCGGCCGTCAGAGGCGTTCTTGACCGAGCCGGAGAGAACAATGTTGTCGCTGACGATCTCAACGTTGATATCTGAATCGGGGATCAACCGGCGCAGCATGTTGGTGAGCATCGACGCATCGCGCTCGACCTCAAGCTCAAGCGAGACGATCTGCACGCCGGCACGATCGAAGACAATTACGTTAGACTGACCAACGGCGATGCCGGTGACATAAATGCGCCGCGGCGTGCGAATGACCGCGTCGGCTATGATCGGATTGGAGACGAGAATGTCGCGCGCGTCGCGCGGCAGGTCGATGACAAGCGACTTGTTGAGACCGACCTTTACCGAACGCGAAACCGAGCCGGCGCTGTAGACGTTCGATGCGCCATTGCCCGATTCGGCGGCTGTTGCCGTCGTGTGACCGAGGCCAATGCCGGCGAGAAGCGCTCCACCGACAATGACGAGCGTGCGCAGCTGCAGCATCTTGGCAATCCCTTGTTTTTCCGGACGCGGCGTCATGGGAAGGCTCACCGCATGCCGCTGATGTCGCGGGCGATGCCGTTCTTGACGACGGTAATCGAGCCGTTGCGCTGGGCGCCGCCGAGCAGATGCACGGCGTCGGCGGCATTATCCGCCGCACTGACATTGGAATCGGCGACCGAGCGGAGAGCCAGCGTGAGTGGCTCGGTGCTTATCTGCTGTGCAACAGTGAGGATCTGGACCTGCAGCGGCGTCAGCTCCAGCGTCGCGGTTTGACCGATGACGGTCTGCCCGTTCTTGGAGCCGTCGGAGGCCGTTGCACTGTTGGCGTCGCTGTTCTCGATCGTCTGGTCGATGGCGAGCACGCGGACATTGTTGAGAATTGTCTCGGTGACGAACTCGTTGCTACCGGCAATGGCGGTATCGTCAGCCTTGCGGGTCATGACGACGTCAACGCGGTCGTTCGGCAAAATGAAGCCGCCGGCGCTGGTGTCGGCGGAAATCTTGGTTGCCACCGCGCGCATGCCCTGCGGCAAAATGGCGGACATAAAGCCGCGGTCGGAATGGATGAGCTTGGCCTCGCTGATGGGCTCACCAGCGTAGATGGAAGCGCGGGCGATGGAGCCGACCAGAGGATCGAGCTGGCTCTCGCCGGTGCCGGACTTCTGGATGTAGGTGCCGGCAATTCCGGTGCTCGGCCAATCCTGCCACTGCATCGATCCGGCGCTGAGCTTCTGGCCAGTGGCGATGTTGCCGGTGGCGACGAGCACCTGCGTGCTGGGGGCAACCGGCGCTGCCTCCCCCACAACGACGACGGGGGCCGGCGCCGGCGCCGAGAGTTTCAACGCGATCAGCGCGGCGATCAAACCAGCGCCGACAGCGACACCCAGAACCGCAACTCGAGCAAGTTTCATGACGCGTGACCTCAGCCAATCCCTAGCCGTTCGACGTGTT
>JAYTZZ010000025.1:0-2515 GCA_043741595.1 Hyphomicrobiales bacterium
TGCGGGCGGACATCAGGCCGCCCAGACAGATAATGTGGCGTTCAGCCGGCGCGGCGCAACCGGGGTGGCTCGATCGGCTGCCCAGCCGAGCTTTTCGGCGCGTCCTGGCGCGGCAACCCTGGCAGGTTGAGCGCGTCGAGCAGCCGCCGGATCTCGTCCCGGGCGGACACGTGCGAGACCGTCGGCTCGCCGCCCAGCGTCTTCCTGTCGAGGTTGTCGAGCGCCGTCAGGCCGCGCGGAAACAGCTCGCGGAAGACGACCCGCTCGGAAATGCCCTCGGCGATGCGGCAGCCGATCTTCTCGGCGAGCTGGCCGAGGCCGGCCTCGATCTTGCGGTGGTTTCGGGTGTCCGTTGGCGACAGGCGGTTCCGGACCACAATCCAATCCATCTCGCGGCTGTCTACCAGTTGACGCTGCCGGCGGGCTTCGCCGACGAGGTCGCTATAGTGGCTCTGTCCTTGCACCTCGTAGGTCTCGGGATCGACCCGCGCCAGCACGTCGAAGTCGATGAACGAGTCGTTGATCGGCGTGATCAGCGTATCGGCCATCGCATGGCTGACACGCATTAGGTAAGTGTTGCTCCCCGCTGTATCGACGACGACGTAGTCGAAGCCATACTCGGTGCGGCTGACCGCTTCGGCGTAGGCGCGGAACTCACGCGCCTCGATGTCGGCGACGGTGTCGCCCTCGCCATGAGGAGCGGTGAAGTGGGTAGGCAGGTCCAGCGGCAGGCCGGTCCGCTGTTTCCATACCGCGCGATTTTCGATGTAGCGTGTGAGCGAGCGCTGCCGTCCGTCGGTGTCGATTGAGGCAACGCGCGCGCCGGTCTTCATGAGCGCGACGATGACGTGCATCGCCGTGGTCGATTTCCCGGAGCCGCCTTTCTCGTTTCCAAGAACGATGACGTGCGCGGGCTGCGGCGTTCGCGAAGGAACCACCATACAGACTCACTATCCGAATCCAGCCCGGACGCGAGAATGGCATGATTCTGAGGGGACGGAAGGCCCTAGGCGGCGCCGAGCGGCTCGGCGGCAAGGTTAGCCATCATCTCGCCGGATACCGGAGCCGACGTTGTCCAGCGTACCGGGAGGCAGAGGCTGTCGACCAGTTCGCGCACCTCCCGGCGTGCGGCCACATGCGACATGGTGGGCTTCACACCGAGTACGGCGCGATCGAGGGTATCGAAGGCCGTCAGCCCCGACGGGAAGAACTCACGGAATATAACGCGCTCGGAGATGCCGTTGGCGATGCGGAAACCGAGGAGGCTGGCAAGCTTCTCCAGCCCGTCCATGACCTTGCGCTGGTTGCGGCTGGCAAGCGTCCCGATGCGGTTGCGCACCACGACCCAGTCCATCTCGCGCTGACCGGTACTCAGGCGATCGCGACGCACGCCCTGCACGAGTTCGGCATACTGGCTGGCTGTCCTGACCGCGAGCGTGTCGCCATCCACGCGACCGAGCACGTCGAGGTCGACGAAGCTGTCGTTGACCGGCGTCACCAGCGTGTCGGCCATCGCGTGACTGAGACGCATCCGGTAGGAATCATTGGCCGGCGTGTCGATGACAACGAAATCGAAACGCTCACCGAGCCGGTCGATGATCTCGGCGAAGGCTGCGAACTCGCGCGCCTCGACCTCGGAAACAACCGAGCCTTCGCCTAGCCGTACCGAGAAATGGGTCGGCACCTCGAGCGTGAGGCCGTATTTCCGCGCCCAGCGCGAACGGTTTTCGATGTAGCGGGTGAGCGAAAGCTGGCGGCTGTCGGTGTCGATCGACGCGACTCGATGACCGGCCTTGATGAGCGCGACGATGATGTTGACCGCCGTGGTCGACTTGCCGGAGCCACCTTTCTCGTTGCCGAGAACGATGACATGCGCCGACTTCGACGGAGGCGTATGACTACCCACTGGCGACTTTCAAACGGCGAAATTTACCAATCCGGCAATCAGTTTCGCTGAAAACCGCCAATATTCCGTCAACGAACGCTAGATACACTCCGAACTGGCCTGCGGCGGGCTTTCCTGGCGTTCCGCTTGCCGTGAAGGACTAAGCCTGCCCGTCATGCCTACCCCTCCCGTCGACCGGACAATCAAGGCGCTGCGCTCCCGCGTCACCCTATGGCGGGGCACCGGCCAGAGGATCGCTCTCGTCCCGACTATGGGCGCCCTCCACGAAGGCCATCTCGCCCTCGTCCGCGATGCGCGGAAACGCGCCGGCCGGGTGCTGGTCTCGATCTTCGTCAACCCGGCACAGTTCGGCCCGAAGGAAGATTTCAAGTCATACCCGCGCGATGAGGCGAGCGACCTCGCCAAGCTCGGCGAGAATGCCACTGACGCGGTCTTCGCGCCCACGTTGGAGGAGATGTATCCGGCGGGATTTGCGACGACGATCAACGTCGCAGGCCCGGCCACCGACCTTGAGACGGTCACACGACCACAGTTCTTTGGTGGGGTGGCGACGATCGTCGCAAAGCTGCTTTACGCCGCGACGCCGGACATCGCGATGTTCGGCGAGAA
>JAYTZZ010000026.1:0-5891 GCA_043741595.1 Hyphomicrobiales bacterium
TTGCCGCCATACGCGGCAGACGAATACCGCCACGTGATCGCGCTGCGACAGAAGCCGGTTGAGGTACAGCCCAAACAACTGCGGCGCGCCGGTGAGCGCGATGCCGCTCTCCTCCTCCAGCTCCCGGGCAAGCGCTTCCGCCGCCGTCTCGCGCTGCTCGACGCCGCCGCCAGGGAAATGCCAGCCGCCGACGTAGGTGTGCTTGATGAGAAGCACCTGATTCCTGTCGTCGAGCACCACGGCTCGGACGCCGAGGGTCAGTCCCCGTCGGTAGCGGGCGTAAAACAGGTAGAGCCGCATCGGAAGTCGAAATGCCAAGCGCTTCGAATCCTCGATTCTGTCGAACACAGGCTATCATTCGAGGGGCGGCTTTACCCTGCCCCACTGGTCAGCTAATCCGGCACCGATGGTTGTTCTCGCGCACATTTCGGATATCCACCTCGGCCCCCTGCCGCGCGTGCGTTTCCGCGAACTCACCAACAAACGCGCGTTCGGCTACGTCAACTGGCGGCGGAACCGCGCCCGCATCTTTGACGAGTCGGTCCTCACTGCGATCACCGACGACCTCGGCGCCGCCCATCCCGACCACATCGCCGTCACCGGCGATCTCGTCAATCTCGGCCTCGATGCAGAGTACGACGCGGCGCTTGCTTGGCTGCAGACGCTAGGCGAACCGCGGGATGTCACTGTCGTTCCCGGCAACCACGACGCCTACCTGCATCGCTCGATCGCGCGCTACAGCGCGACCTGGCTTCCCTACGCCAACGGCGATCATCCGAACCCGACGATGGCCTTCCCATTCATTCGCCGGCGTGGACCGCTGGCGCTGATCGGGTTGTCGACGGCCGTGGCTACCGCGCCATTCATGGCAACCGGTTTTATAGACGAGGCCCAGGCGGTGGCCTTCGGCAGGGCGCTCGCTGAAACCGGCGCCGAGGGGCTTTGCCGCGTTGTGCTGATCCACCACCCGCCCATCACCCGCCTGACCACCTGGCCGCGCCGCCTGATCGGCGCAAGACTCGTGCGCGAGCAAATCGCCCGCTACGGCGCCGAATTGGTGCTGCACGGGCACAACCACCACACCACCATCGCCAATGTCGGCGGACCCGCAGGCAATGTACCGGTAGTTGGGGCAGCGGCGCCGTCGATCCTGCCCAACGCCCATCATCCGGGTGGCGCTTACAATCTGCTACGGATAGAAGGCGAACAGGGTGGCCCCTACGCAATTCGCATGACCGAGCGCGGCTTCCGCGATGGCGCGATCGTGACGGTCTCGGAGGAAAAACTCGCGGGCTAGCGCGCTAGCCGACCGCCACCCAGGCATAGCCAAAGAGAATGACTGCGCCGACGAGGACGCCGCCAAGGAACGCGGCAACCGCCCAGCCGAGATTGCGCGGGTCCATCCCGCGCCGCGGTGGTGGGTTCATCGCAGCGGAAGCAATTGCGTCGCGCGTCTCCGCGCGCCGACCTTCGTCACGTCGACCGGTGGCCTCGCGGCGCGTGGCGTCGTCGCGAATGACGCGCTTGATCAACCAGTCGCCTTCCATCGCCCGCTCGCGCTCGATGATGCGCTCGGCGACGTAGTGAGTAATGGTATCGGCCATGTCGTCGAGCTTGGCAGTCTCGAGGATAACCGTGCGGCCGAGACGCGTGTCCTTGAGGAAGCGGTAGCTTCGCCTGTCGCGGCCCATGACAACGAACGAGGTCATATCGATCCACAGGCGCGGCGGCGTGCCGGTGGCGACCGAGAAGATGAACTGCTCGTCGTCGGCAGGCACTTCGTTGAAGACCGAGCGCAGCTCCTCCGCAAGGATTTCGAGGCGCGCCCGCTCCGCATCGCGAAGCTCCACGACGACATCGGAACGCTCGGCTTCCGCCGTACGCACCTTGCGGATGGTATCGCGCAGACTGCGAACGTTCTCGCCGCGATTGTCGGTGGTGTCGCTCAAACTCTGGGAACTCCGGGACGCACGGCGACGGTTAACCGATTGTTACCAATTCGGCAAGGTTTCGCAGCCCAAACCGCGTGCAACCCGGGCTTGAGCATCAAACGTGGTGAACGCGGCGGGGCAATGGCGGAATGCCGCCCAGCGGCGCTGGTCCCTTCAGTGAATTGAGGTTGTCGGCGAGGCCCCGCCCCGCATCGCGGCTTCGACTGCTGCGCGCTTCGGCATTGGCGCCACCGCGCCATAGCCTTCCGTCGAGAGCGCCGCCGCAACATTGGCGTAGCGCCCGGCGGCGAACGGATCGTTCATGCGGAGATATTCTGCGAGGAACGCGCCCGTGAACATGTCGCCGGCTCCCGTAGCGTCGACGAGCTTCGCCGCTCGTGCAGGAACCCGCTCGCGCTTGTCCTTCGTTGCGATGAGTGCGCCGCTGTCCCCGAGCGTCATCGCGACGATCTTCGGGCCCACGCTGAGATAAAAGTCGACGATCTTGTCAGGGTCGTCGAGGCCAGTGAGCTGACGCGCATCGTCCAGCGACGGCCTGAGAATATCGGCGAGCCCGGCCGCTGCATGAATGACAGCACGAGCACGATCGAGCGGCCAGAGCCGCAAGCGCAGGTTGGTGTCGTAGGAAACCAGAACGTTCGCCGCGCGTGCCGTCCTGAGCGCATGGAACACCGCATCGGTGGCGGTCGAGGAGATCGCTTGACTGATGCCGGAGGCGTGGACGACCTTCGCCGTCTTGATTGCCTCGACCGGCATATCCTCCGGCGTCATGCGGCTCGCCGCCGAACCGGCGCGCATGTACGAGAAGACGTGGCCGTCAGGTCCGTGCGTTACAAAATAAAGCCCGGTGTGGGCAACGGGGCTTTTCTTGACTGCGCTGACGTCGATGCCCTCGCTCGTCCACAGTGTCAGGAACGACTCTCCGAACTGATCCGCGCCGATGGCGGTAACGTAACCGACCTTCGCTCCCTGGCGTGCTGCGGCGATGGCCGCATTCGACGTGTCGCCACCGTGACCGGGGCGAAAGACTGTCTCGCCGCGACCCTGGTTGAGTTCGAACAGCGGCTCGCCGATGGCGATGATGTCGAGGCCGGGCATGAACGAACTATAGCGTGCCGGCTATCGCCGCGGCGTAGAGCTTCTCGTAGTCCTTCGCCTTCAGCGGCATCGGATTGCCGCCATTAGGAGGATCGATCTCCGCCATGGGCGCCGCTTGCGCGATCATATCCACATCGACGCCAATCTCCTTCAGCGTGTGCGGGATGCCGACACGCTTGCGGAGCGCCAGCACCCAATCAACGACACTCTCCGGCGATTGGCCGGGAAGATCGAGGTAGCGCGCGAGAGCCGCGAGGCGCTCTTTGATGACGGGCAGGTTGTGGGCAAGCACGTAGGGCATGACCACAGCGTTGGTGAGCCCGTGGTGGGTACCACGAAGGCTGGAACACGGGTGGCTCATGGCATGCATCGCGCCGAGACCCTTCTGGAACGCGACCGCGCCCATCGAGGAAGCCGCCATCATGAAGGCGCGGCCGTTGATGTTGTGGCCGTCTTCGACGGCAACCGGCAGCCACTCCTTGCAGAGGCGGAGACCTTCCAACGCGATACCTTCGCCGAGCGGATGAAAGAATGGGCTGCAGTAAGACTCGAGCGAATGCGAGAGCGCGTCCATTCCTGTCCACGCCGTGATCTTGGCCGGCAAGTCGAGCGTCAGCTCCGGATCGGCGATGACTACCTTCGGCAGCATCAGCGGATGGAAGATGATCTTCTTGGTGTGGTCGGTCGGATCGGTGATGACCGAGGCACGGCCGACCTCCGAACCGGTGCCGGCGGTGGTGGGCACCGCAACGATCGGCGCGATGCCCTTGGGATCGGCCCGCGTCCACCAATCCTCACGATCCTCGAAATCGAACACCGGGCGCGTCTGCCCCGACATAAAGGCGATGGTCTTGCCGACGTCCATGGCCGAGCCGCCGCCGAAAACGATGACGCCGTCATGGCCGCCCGCTTTGTACGCGACGATACCGTCGTTGAGATTTTTCAGCGTCGGATTGCCGTCGACCTTGGAGAACACCGCGAACGAAACATTCGCCTTTTTCAGGATTGCGAGCGCGTTGACGACGATCGGGAGATTGACGAGGCCGGGATCGGTAACGAACAGCGGCCGGCTGATGCGCGCGATCTTCAGTGCCTCGGGAAGCTCGACGATGCGGCCGGGGCCGAAGCGGACAGCGGTGGGGTATGACCAGTTGGCGCGAAGCGAGGGGTATTGGTCGAGCATCAGCTTGTCTTTGTCCTCAGGTGGAAACTCTTCGGCCGTGTCAAGTGTTCGTAACCGACGCGCGATAGGGTCACGCCACGGCCGGACTCCTTCACACCGACCCAGGCGAGCGCCGGATCCAGATAGTCCGCGCGGTTCATGTAGACCGTCCCGGTCTGGATGCTATCGCCGATCGCTTTTGCTGCGTCGGCGTCCTCCGTCCACACTGAGGCGGTGAGGCCGAACGGCGAGTCGTTCATCAACTGAATCGCCTCGGCATCCGACTTGACCTTCATGACGCCGTGGGCCGGACCGAACGTCTCCTCCATCATGATCGTCATCGAATGATTGACGTTGGCGAGGAGTTGTGGCGCAAGATAGGGCGTGCCCGGCTTATCGGCGCCGAACCGCTTCGTGTCGATCAGCGGCTTGGCGCCCTTGGCCACCGCCTTCGCCACCTGATCGCGGACGAAATCGGCGGCCTTGGCGCGCACGACGGGACCAAGTGTCGTCGCCTCATCCGTCGGCGAGCCGAGTTGGTAGTCGTTGACGACCGCGACCGCCGCCTCGACGAAGCGGTCGTAGATGTCGGCGTGGACATAGATGCGCTCGATCGCGCAGCACGACTGGCCCGAGTTGAAATAGCCGGCGTCGACGATGTTCTCGGCCGCGAAGGCGATGTTGGCGTCGGAGCGCACATAGGCCGGGTCCTTGCCGCCAAGTTCCAGACACGTCGCGGGGAAGTTCGGCGCTGCCGCGACCGAGGCCATCACCGCGCGCCCGCCTGACGTCGACCCGGTGAAGCCCACCTGATCGACGAGCCCGGACGAAATCGCCTTGTGCGTCGCCTCGTGCGACATGTGAAGGAACTGAAACACGTCCTTCGGCAGATTCGCTTTGGCAAAGCAATCGGCGAAGTGCTCGGCGACGAGAGCCGTCTGGCTCGAGTGCTTCATCACGACCGTGTTGCCGGCGAGGATCGCGGGCAGCACGGCGTTGAGTGCCGTCATGTACGGAAAATTCCACGCCGGCAGGTTGAGGACCACACCAAGCGGCTCGCGCCGGATGAAGCGGGTGAAGCCCTCCTTCAGGCCGACGTCGATGTCGGCGAGCGCCCCGGGAGCGATCCCGATCATGTAGCGCGCCCGCTCTTCGAACCCCCTCATCTCGCCCGGCCCATAACGAATTGGCCGCCCCATCTGCCAGGCGAGCAGCTCCGACACCCGCGCCTTGTCGGCAACCATGGCGTCGGTGAACGCCGTAGCCATCCGGACTCGCTCGGCGACCGGCACTTCACGCCAGGTCAGCTGCGCGGCTCGGGCGCGTTCCAGCGTCGCCCGCACCGTCTTATCGTCGGCGAGCGGACGCTCGGCGTAGACCGAGCCGTCGACGGGCGAGATGATCCTTAGGGTAGCGTTCATGGGGACTCTTACCTAGCAGGCCAGTGTGCGTACGTGGCCGGCCTTGCCATACTCCAGAATATGCCGATCGCGCGTCATGATCGTGAGATCCTGCTCCCGCGCGGTGGCGATGATGATCTTGTCGGCGAGATCGCGAGGCGGCTTCCCCGGCAGAAAGGAGGACGCCAACAAGACGTGAGCGAGTAAGTCAATCAGCTTCAGATTCGGTGCCCGCAAAATCCGATCCAGCCAGGCCTGTGGTTGGGTCGGTAGGGCAAG
>JAYTZZ010000027.1:0-13493 GCA_043741595.1 Hyphomicrobiales bacterium
GCTTCGGAAACGGCGGCCGGCTTTCGCCGGCTGGTGGGCTATGAGCCTCCCGGCAGCCGCTTGCGAAGCGACCACCAGGCACCGCATCCCCGCTCCGCACAGACAACGCCTCGCGAGCGCGCCCCTTGTTGAGCAGGAACAATGCGGAATATATTCCTATTTCGTTCGGAAGTCAACTGAAACATTCGGTCGGGCAAATTACCAGAGCAGCGCCACCGAAGGTGAGGTGTGGACACTACCCACAACTTTTACTAGTGATGTCCTTGGTCGCGTTGCCGAATCAGCATCAGGGTGACCCTGTTGGAGTTGGCGTTACCTCCGTTGCTGGACCCTTGCTCGGCCTGATACGATCCTTGCCCCGGATCAATTTGCCGATGACCGTGCGCAAGAGATCGTCAAGCGTCTTCGAAACAATGTGCATGACGCCACAATGCCACAACCAGTGGTCGCGCCTATAGCGCGGAATTGGCAAGATCTTCCTAACTCCTGAGGCGTCCTCCTCGTCCTCGACCTTGAGGCTGTGGAGCACGCGGTGAAATACCGTGGCGAGGATGATCGTCGAAGTACCCACCACCAACAGGCCTGAGTAGAACGCGTCAGGGGGAGGGGTTCGTCCGGCGTTTCAACAACTCGCATCACGCTGAAATTGAACTCCGCCTCCCCCTGAAAGAGGGAGGATCAAGGAGGGGTCATGCGTCCTCCCGGCTTTGCAGAATCGCATTGCCGTGCTATTTGCCGCCGTCAACTTTCATACGCGCCACAGCGACCGCTACCCAACACCACGGGCGGGCGGCGCTTTAGCTTTATTCCGGGGGTTGGCATGGCTCACCTGATCGAACCGACCACGGGGCGCGAGGCGCTGTCGTTCGACGATGTCCTGCTGGCGCCGGCCTATTCCGCGGTGTTGCCGGGGGAGGCCAACATCGGCACCCGGCTGACCCGTTCGATCTCCCTCAACCTTCCCATCATCTCGGCGGCTATGGACACCGTCACCGAGGCGCGGCTCGCCATCGCCATGGCGCAGGCGGGCGGCATCGGCGTCATCCACCGAAATCTTTCGCCGGACGAGCAGGCGGAGGCCGTGCGCCAGGTGAAGAAGTTCGAGTCCGGCATGGTGGTGAACCCGGTGACAATCCATCCGGCGGCGACGCTTGCCGATGCTTTGGCGCTGATGAAGAGCCACGGCATTTCCGGCATCCCCGTCGTCGAGAGCAACGGCCGCCTCGTCGGCATTCTCACCAATCGCGATGTCCGCTTCGCGACCGACCCCTCGCAGAGGGTTGCCGAATTGATGACGCGCGAAGATCTGGTGACCGTGACCGAGACCGTCGATCAGCAAGAAGCGAAGCGGCTGCTTCATCATCACCGCATCGAAAAGCTCCTCGTCGTTGATGACGCTTACAAGTGCGTCGGCCTGATCACCGTCAAGGACATGGAGAAGAGCCGGCTGAACCCACACGCCACCAAGGACGAGCAAGGCCGGCTTCGCGCCGCCGCCGCGTCGAGCGTGGGCGATGCGGGTTTCGAGCGGAGCGAGCGACTGATTGCCGCCGATGTGGACGTTGTCGTGATCGACACCGCCCACGGCCACTCCCAACGCGTGCTCGACGCCGTGAGCCGCGTGAAGCAGCTTTCCAACCACGTTCAGGTGATCGCCGGAAATGTCGCGACCGCCGACGGAGCCTTGGCACTGATCGATGCCGGCGCCGACGCGATCAAGGTCGGCATCGGCCCGGGGTCGATCTGCACGACGCGCATCGTCGCCGGCGTCGGCGTGCCGCAACTCACCGCGATCATGGATGTCGTCGAAGCGGCAGACAAAGCCGGCGTGCCGGCAATCGCCGACGGCGGCATCAAATATTCCGGCGATCTCGCCAAGGCGCTCGCCGGCGGCGCGGCCTGCGCCATGATCGGCTCGCTGTTGGCGGGCACGGACGAGAGCCCGGGCGAGGTCTATTTGCACCAGGGCCGCTCGTACAAGGCCTATCGCGGCATGGGCTCGATCGGCGCGATGGCGCGGGGCTCCGCCGACCGCTATTTCCAGGCGGAGGTGCGGGATCAGTTGAAGCTCGTGCCGGAGGGAATCGAGGGGCAGGTCCCATACAAGGGTCCGGTGGCGGGCGTCCTCCACCAGCTTGCCGGCGGGTTGCGCGCGGCAATGGGCTACGTCGGCGCCGCCGATCTGGCTGCCTTCCGCGAGAAGGCGCGCTTCATGCGTATCACCTCGGCGGGGTTCCGCGAGAGCCACGCGCACGACGTGACCATCACCCGCGAAAGCCCGAACTATCCCGGCGCGGTCTAGTCGGTTGCCGGTGTAGATTGGGCGAATGAACCTCGCCCTCGTTCTGGCGTCCGTGTTTATCCAGGTCGCACTGACGTTCGTGCTGCTCATCTGGTCCGGCGTGCTGCGCATCAACGCAGTCCGTGCGAAGACGGTGCATCCCCGCGACATCGCCCTTGGGGAGCCGAACTGGCCGCCGCGCCCGACCCAGGTGGCGAACGCCTACCGAAACCAGCTCGAGCTGCCGATCCTTTTCTATCTGGCGATTTTGCTGGCAATCATTTTCGGGCAGGCGACGCCGGCGTTTGTGATCCTGTCGTGGCTGTTCGTTGGCACGCGCCTCGTCCACGCCGCGATCCACACAACGTCGAACAGAGTTTCACATCGCTTCTATGCCTACACCACCGGGCTCGTCGCGCTGCTCTTGATGTGGATCGTGCTCGCCGTGTCGCTCGCATTTGGAGGCGTGGAATGAGACTCGGCGGACGCATGGCGGCGGCGATAGAGGTGCTGGCACAGGTCGAAACGCGTCACCGGCCGGTGTCGGAGTCCCTCAAGGATTGGGGCGTGGCGCACCGCTTCGCCGGCTCCGGCGACCGCGCCGCTATCGGCAACATCGTCTATGACGCGCTCCGCTGGCGGGCCTCGAATGCATGGGTAATGGGCGACGACAAACCGCGCGCGCTGGTGCTGGCGACGATGGGGCGGAGATGGGGCATTGGCGCAGCAAGCCTCACAGAGTCGTTCACGGGTGATCCGCACGCGCCGGAACCACTCACCGACGAGGAGACCGGGCGCCTGGCGTCTGGCGACGTCACCAACGCCCCGGATCACGTCCGCGCCGACATCCCGGAATGGGTGGCCGCACGCTTCGAACGCGTCTTCGGTTCAGACTGGGTGGCGGAGGGAGAGGCGCTCGCCCTTCGCCCGCCGTTGGACATGCGTATCAACCGGGTCAAGGCTGACCGGCCAAAGGTTCTGGCGCCGTTGGCGAAATTCGGGGCGGCCGAGACGCCGTTCTCGCCGGACGGTCTCCGCATCGCGGCCACATCTGGCGACCAGCGACATCCAAACGTTCAGGTCGAGCCGTCATTCCTGAAGGGCTGGTTCGAAGTGCAGGACGAGGGTAGCCAGATCGCGGCGCTGTTGGTTGGTGCGAAACCCGGAGAACAGATCCTCGACCTCTGTGCCGGAGCGGGGGGTAAGACACTGGCGCTGTCGTCGCTCATGGGCAACAAGGGCCAGATATTGGCCACCGACGAAGATCGCGCGCGACTGGCGCCGATATTCGATCGTATCAAGCGCGCCGGCGCCCACAATGTGCAGGTGCGCGAGGCGGCGACACCGCTCGACGATCTCACGGATCGCATGGACGCAGTGCTCATCGACGCCCCGTGCACCGGCACCGGCGTTTGGCGTCGACGCCCGGATTCCAAATGGCGGCTCACGGAGCGGGCGCTCGGCAATCGCCTTGGCGAACAAGCGGCGCTGCTCGTCTCGTCCGCCCGTTACGTCAAGCCGGGCGGACGGCTGGTGTACGTCACCTGTTCGCTTCTGCCCGAGGAGAATGAAGACCAGATCGCAGCGTTCGTCGCCACGAACGCGGCGTTTCAGGTGAAGTTGCCGGCGGAGGTGCTTGCCGCGGCGAACGTTGGCCACGGCCTTGCCGACGCGGCGCTCGCGGTATCGAATGGACTGGTACTCTCGCCGCGGCGGACGGGAACCGACGGCTTTTTTGTTGCGGTCATGGAGCGGATACAATGAGAACTCTGGTGCCATCGCACGCACAATCCAGCCGCCGTCACCTCGTCGAGATTGAAATGAACGCGGGGTACGTGGTCGTCCTTCAGGCGTGCAAATAGCCGGCGGAGTGTCGGGATGCGTTCGAGGCTCACCTTGAGGCGGCGTTTCCGCCACTGACGGCGTTGCCTTAGTGCATTGAAAGAATTCGATATTTTGTAAGGCTATAACGTTGAAGCGTGAGCGACCGCGGCCGATATCGGAGGGATGGGCGTACACCACGATCATGCCGTCGTTTTCGACGGAGTCTCCGCCGACTATCGCCGCCGGCTGATTGCGGTCATTGCGATCAATGCCGCGCTGTTCGTGATCGAGATGACGGCGGGCACGCTGGCGGGGTCGCAGGCGCTTAAGGCGGACGCGCTCGATTTCTTCGCCGACACGGTCACCTACGGCGCGAGCCTCTGGGTTATCGGCATGCCGCTGCGCACGCGATCGCTCGTTGCGCTCGCCAAGGGAGCGAGCCTCTTCCTGATGGCGTTGTGGGTGCTCGGCTCGACCATCTACCGTGTCTTCGTCATGGGTCTGCCCTCGGCCGAGGTCATGGGCGTCGTCGCGTTCCTGGCGCTTGCCGCGAACGTGGGCAGCGTACTTCTCCTCATGCGCTATCGCGAAGGCGACGCCAACATCCGCTCGGTCTGGATCTGCTCGCGAAACGACGCCATCGGCAACGTCGCGGTAATGGTCGCGGCGCTCGGCGTCTGGGGCACCATGACCGGCTGGCCGGACCTGATCGTCGCGGCGATCCTCGGCGGCTTGTTCTTCAATTCGTCGATCAGGATTCTGCGACAGAGCTGGCACGAATACCGGTACGGACACGTACCCCACGAAGGCGGGGTTCACGACCACGCGCCCACCGGATGACCGGCTGCTCGAGCAGGTAGAAGGACGCGGTCGCGATGGCGAAGCTGATCGCCACAACGATCGCGCTGACCACAAGCCACAAGCGTGTGCTGTGAATCTGCTGGTAGGCAAGATCCGGCAGCCACACCTGACGCACAGTTTCAATGATGAGATAGTGCCAGACGTAAAGCCCGAACGACACGCGCGCCACGAATACCGATACAAGGTTGTCGGCTAGCCGCCCCAACAGCACGCTCGACGGTAGCGTGGCGAGCGTGAGCGCCACGGCGAGCGGAAACACTGGAAAGCGATAAGGCAGATCGGCGAGGCCGAAGCCTTCGCCCTCCGGGTCGGTGATGCTCGCCGCCATCGACCAGAGGGCGAGCGCCACGCCCACCAACGCGGCGACGTCAAAGACCGGTGACCTGAGACGGGCGAGACGAACCTGTACACCACCCGCGAGCGCGCCGAGAGCGAAGACGGCGAAGAAACCGAACGGGTTGAAGCGCGGCACCCAGACTTTCGCGCCACCCAGCAAACCGAATTGCCAGCCTGTGTTCGATCTATCCATCGGCAGGTGATGGACGATCACCCAATGGACGCTGACAACGAGCGCCACGATCGCGACCCAGAGGAACCGCGTCGTCCAGGCGCCCGCCATACGCGGTCGAAACCAGAAGAGGAGCGCCAGACACAACGGGAGCAGGACGTAAGACGTGACCTCGAAGCCGATCGACCATAGCGGGCCGTTGAACTCGACCGGGAAGAGCGTCGACCAGTGCCAGTCACCGACGAGGAAGAGGCCGGCGAGGAAGCGCAGCACCAGCGACCCGTCGAAGGGCACGGCGAAAACCGTGATGCTGAGGACAAACGTTACGGCGAGCGCGAGCCAAAAGGCCGGAATGATACGGGCCGCACGCCGCAGGGCGTAAATTCTGAGCGAAGGCATCGGGGCGCCAGCGTCGAGCGCCTGCCAGAAGGGGCGGGCGAGCAGGTATCCGCTGAGGACAAAGAAGACGGCGACGCCGAACGAACCCTTGAGGATGAAGAAGTAGAGCGATCGAGCAGCGGGCGGAAGGATATTGGGGTCAAGGCGCTGCGCCAGATGATGCGCCAGCACCATGAGGCAAGCTGACGCCCGCACAAAGTCCGCCCCAAGAAGCCTGCTCGCCGCCATTCGAATCCCTGTGTCCACCCGGGGGCGATCTTGCGGAATCGAGATGAGACCAGTAAGGCCTCGCCATGCAAGCCTCCTCGAACGTGCCCGCGGCCACCGACACCGTCCTCATCATCGATTTCGGCAGTCAGGTGACCCAGTTGATCGCCCGGCGGGTGCGCGAAGCGGGTGTCTATTCCGAGATCGCGCCGTTCAACAAGGCCGAGGAGGCGATGGCTCGCCTCCGGCCGAAGGCGGTGATCTTCTCGGGCAGCCCGGCGAGCGTGCTTGATAAGGATGCGCCCCTGCCGCCGAAGTCGGTCTATGCGGCTGGCGTACCCATCCTCGGCATATGCTACGGCGAACAGGCGATGGCCCACCAGCTCGGCGGGAAGGTCGAGAGCGAGCACAATCGCGAATTCGGCCGCGCCTTCGTCGAGGTTGTACGGCAGGCGGCTCTCTTCGACGGGGTATGGAAGCCGGGCGAGCGCCATCAGGTGTGGATGAGCCACGGCGACCGGGTGACGAAGCTGCCTGACGGCTTCAAGGTGGTAGGCACCTCCGACGGCGCCCCGTTTGCGATGATCGCCGACGAGAGCCGAAAATTCTACGCCATCCAGTTTCACCCCGAAGTGGTGCATACGCCGGACGGAGCGAAACTCCTCTCGAATTTCGTCCACAAGGTCGCGGGCCTCAAAGGCGACTGGACGATGGCGGCGTTTCGCGCGCAGGCAATCCAGCGCATCCGAGATCAGGTCGGGAAAGGGCGCGTCATCTGCGGTCTGTCCGGCGGTGTCGATTCGTCGGTCGCCGCGCTCCTTCTGCACGAGGCGATTGGCGACCAACTCACTTGCGTTTTCGTCGATCACGGGTTGATGCGCGAAGGTGAGCCGGACGAAGTCGTCTCGCTCTTCCGCGGCCACTACAACATTCCGCTGGTGCATGTGAACGCAAGCACCACGTTTCTTTCCGCCCTTGCCGGTAAGTCCGACCCGGAAGACAAGCGCAAGATCATCGGCCGCCTCTTCATCGATGTCTTCGAGGCGGAGGCGAAGAAGGTTGGCGGCGCCGATTTTCTGGCGCAGGGCACGCTCTATCCTGACGTGATCGAAAGCGTGTCCGCGCTCGGCGGTCCCTCGGTCACGATCAAGTCCCACCACAATGTCGGCGGTTTGCCGGAGCGGATGCGCATGAAGGTGGTCGAGCCGCTACGGGAATTGTTCAAGGACGAGGTGAGGGCGCTCGGCCGCGAGCTGGGGCTGCGGGAGGCCTTCGTCGGCCGTCATCCGTTTCCGGGGCCTGGCCTTGCCATTCGCATCCCCGGCGAAATTACGCCCGAGAAACTGGCGATCCTCAGGAAGGCCGACGCCATCTACCTCGACGAGATCCGAAAGGCTGGGCTGTACGACGCGATCTGGCAGGCATTCGCGGTGCTCCTGCCGGTGAAGACCGTCGGCGTCATGGGCGACGGCCGCACCTACGATTTCGTCTGCGCACTCCGCGCCGTCACCTCGAACGACGGCATGACGGCCGATTTCTTTCCCTTCGACATGGCTTTCCTTGGCCGCGCCGCGACCCGTATTATCAATGAAGTCAAGGGCATCAACCGCGTGGTCTACGACGTGACGTCGAAGCCGCCGGGTACCATCGAATGGGAATAGGCGGTGGGATATCGAGAGGAGCCTAGCTGACCTTTTCGTCTACCGCCCTCCTGCCAACAAGGTCGCGCACAATCTCAACGGCGGCTTCAATATCAGCCGTGATACGGCAAGAGTTGAGGTCGTACAGGTGTACGTGCCCTGCGTTGGCGATTTGCGTCACGAAGCGTTCCGTGAAGAAGGCATCGCAGTAAGCCACCGCCGCAGCGGCGTGCTCGAAGTCGTAAATGTGATTAGCGGTGAATTTGGTGTTGCGGTCCCAGCGAAGCCCGGCGTGAAAAGATGCCAGCGCGTGAATCGTGCGTAAGGTGCCCTTCGTCTTCGGCTTCTTGAAAGCTGCGATCAGCAAATTCCTGCACATGCGGCCAGACTCTGACCAAGCCGGAGAACCAGGCTTAGCCGGGGTCACGCCCGCTCGCTCCGCCATGTCCGCCATCACATCGGCGGCAAGGCCCGAGGACACGTCGAGGGCTCCGATGATCTCGTCGCGATAGGTTGCCTGGTAACTCTTTAGTGCGCCGGCATGAGCCTTGATGTCGGCGTTGATCTGGCGCGCGGAGTTCCGCAAGGCGTCGCCTTCCGCCGCCCAGCTGTCGCCAATGGAGGCAACGATCTCGCACAGCGAAGTGTCCCACATCTTGTCGAGGAAGCGCTTCTGTAGCGTAAGTTCGGTCTCGGGGTCGATTGCGGGAAGAGAGGGATGGAGGTAACCGAGAGCATAGCTAAGCTTCGTCAACACGAGTTCCTGCATCGGATGAAGGGTCTGCTTCCCCAAAGCCGCATACAAGAAGTACGCAATCTCGGTCGCAATGCGGCTCCGTCCGGTGATGATGCTGACACCGAAACTGAGTTCGTCGATCAGGCGAGCCGTCGCGATCCTTCGGGTAGAAGTATTCGCCTGTTTCATCACTTCGATGAAAGTGCTTTCGCTAATCGGGCAGATAAGGGTGCCTTGGTTGACGCGATGCTGGAGCAGGTGAAGGAGCTTCTGAGCGGCTGGTGCCATCTCGGTGCCGGCGGCAACATCGCGGGCGGTGATCCAGAAATTGACATCAAGATAGACTTTCGCGCGCCCTGCGATTGAGCGCGCGAGATCGATCTGGCGACTCCGTGCATAGCGGTCGATAGTTACGGTTGAGTCCAACGCCACTTGGTCGGTCATTTCCTGCGCCTGCCGCGCTGAGAACACTTTGAGATGCGCTTAACCGCTCACGCCAAGTCCGGTTCGCCTCAGGTGTGGATGAAGAAGCTGAGATTCAAGAATCTCGGGTTGCCCACTTGGGGTGTGAGGCCGCTTTCTTTGGGTGCAAGCGCATGAACGAATACGCCATAATCGTCTTCTGGTCCGACGAGGACCGGGTCTGGATCGCGGAAGCACCGGACCTAAAGCCCTGCGCCGCTCATGGTGGCACGCCGGAGGCTGCTGTTGCCGAGTTGCGCGTCGTCATGGAAGGCTGGCTCGCTGTTGCGCGGGAGCGCGGTCTTCCAATTCCTCCGGCTCGTTTTCAAGCTCCCGCCGACGCTACCGAGTAGGTCTGCGCACTCCGCGCCGTCACCTCGAACGACGGCATGACGGCTGACTTCTACCCGTTCGACATGGCTTTCCTTGGCCGCGCCGCGACCCGTATTATCAATGAAGTCAAGGGCATCAACCGCGTGGTCTACGACGTGACGTCGAAGCCGCCGGGCACCATCGAATGGGAGTAGGATTGGTCCTCGACCCATGGTCGGGCGTCTGTGGATCGCTTGCCAACGCCGGGGACAACAATGCGCCGGCTGTTCTATATCCTGGCTTTCCTGGTCGCGCTGATCGCCATCGACGCGGGGGCGAACCATTCGCGCTACACTAGGCCCTTCATTGATGGCGCCTTCTTCTACGGGCAGCGGTTCACCAATACGATCCGGATCATGGTCGATGACCTGTTGCGCTGGGCATCGTAAAGCCGCTAACGCACAACCGTGATGAGCGTGTGTTCCATTCCAACGGTCTTCACCAGCGAGAAGAAAATCTTCGCGTTCTCGGGATGAAGGCGGACGCATCCGTGCGACGCCGGGCGGCCGAGACGCCTGATCTCCGTTGTCCCATGGACTGCGTAACCGCCGTGGAAGAAGACGGCCCAGGGCATCGGCGCGTTGTCGTACTTGCGCGACCGATGATAGCGCGAAAGCCACTCGGCCTTGTAGCGACCAACCGGCGTGATGTAGCCGCCGCGAGCCGTTGAGACTCTGAAAGTATAGGTGAGCTGATCCTCGACATAGACGTTCATCGTCTGGTCTGAGAGATCGATCCGCGCAACGATGACCGGGAGTGGCGGATCAGCGGCAAGCTCCGTTGCCACGTCGGGCGCGATAAGGGCGAGCTGCTGGGTTGTTGCGGCGGGTCCGGCTATCGCCGTCCCGCAAGAAATAAGGAACGCGTCGGCTATTGCCGTCACACCCGTTATCGTTGCCGCATTCCATGCATCCCAGCGAACGAAGCCGCTGCGCATGCCGCCTCCGTTAGAGCCTCACTGAACCACAAGTATTTGCGTATTCGCCATTCCGTTGGCCCGCACCAGCGAGTAGAGCTGCGCCGCGTTGTCCGGGTGCAGGCGTACGCAACCATGCGACGCCGGTGTACCCAAGCGCTTGAGGTAATTGGTGCCGTGTATCGCGTAGCCGCCCTTGAAGAAGATCGAATTCGGCATCGGCGACATGTCGTACTTTCGCGAGTACCACATCTTCTCCATGCGTACGGCTTTGTATGTGCCGACGGGGGTCCGGTAGCCGGATCGCGCGGTCGATACCGCCCACGAGTAGCGCGGCCAGCCGTTGACGAAGACCTGCATGCGTTGCTCGGATATGACTATTTTCGCAACAATTGTAGAGGCTTGGGCGGGCATCGCCGAGAGGACGACCGCAGCCACCAACGCAACAAACAACGCTTTCATGAATATTCAGCCCCATCTAGCGACCAGCCGCCAAGTGGTCACGAAGCCTCCCTGTAGAAAGCGGACCCTACGATAACTCAGGTTCGATGAACAACGCGTAACTGGCAGAATTCCGGGGCGGGAGGAGCAAAATAGCGTGATGGCGTCGGCGCATCGTTGCGCGAACCAAAAAATGCTAGATGTTGCGCCCACTTGCAGGCAGGAACCGAACCTTGTCTCTAGAGACTGACAACCGCCGGCTGACCGCCAACGATATTCGCGCCAAGAAGGGCGGCGAGCCGATCGTTGCGCTGACGTCCTATCACGCGCACACCGCCGCCATCATCGACGGCCACGTCGACTTCATCCTCGTCGGCGACTCCCTCGGCATGGTCATGCATGGATTCGAAACGACCATTCCAGTTACGCTCGACATGATGATCCTGCAGGGGCGGGCGGTCATGCGTGGCTCCAAGCGGGCGCTGGTAGTCGTCGATCTCCCGTTCGGGAGCTATGAGGAGAGCCCGCAGGTAGCCTTCCGCAGCGCAGCGCGTGTGATGAAGGAGACCGGTTGCGGCGCGGTAAAGCTTGAAGGCGGAGTGCGCATGGCCGAGACCGTGCGCTTCCTCACGGAGCGCGGTGTTCCCGTCATGGGTCACGTCGGGCTGACGCCGCAGAGCTTCAACACCATCGGCGGCTTCAAGGTGCAGGGGAAGGATCCGGCAGCCGCCGAGAGCATCAAGGCCGACGCCCACGCCGTCGCCGATGCCGGTGCCTTCGCCGTGGTTCTGGAGGCGATCGTTGAGCCGCTCGCCCGCGAGATCACGCCGGCACTGCCTGTGCCCACTATCGGGATCGGCGCCTCGCCCGCATGTGATGGCCAAATTCTCGTGCTCGAAGACATGCTCGGGCTGAGCCCGCGCGTGCCGAAGTTCGTCAAGAGCTACGGCAGCCTTGCCGATCACATCGGCGAGGCGGTCAGCGCTTACGCGCGCGACGTTCGTTCCCGCGCCTTCCCGGGCGAGGCTAACGTCTACAAGCCGAAGCGTTGAAAAGGCCGGCGTTCGCAGCATATTTGCTTGCGTTTGCAAGGCCATGGACGCGTCTATATGGTGCGCCGCGCGCCCCTTCGGCGCGTGCCGAGGGCGGCCTGACGAGGCGAAATGTCTGATATTTTCCGCGAAGTTGACGAGGATATCCGCCGCGAACAGGTGAAGCGGCTTTGGGACCGCTTCGCCCCCTATGTCATCGGGGTGGCGGTGCTCATCGTTGCGGCGACGGCAGGCTATCGCGGGTGGGAATATTTTCAGGAGCGCCAGGCGCAGGCGACCGGCGACCGCTTTCTGGAGGCCCTTCAGCTTTCCACGGACGGGAAGCATGACCAGGCGATTGTTGCATTTGAAGCCATCGCCAAGGATGGCAGCGGCGGTTATCCCGTGCTCGCCCGTTTCCGTCTCGCGGCCGAGAAGGCGCAAGCCGGCGACAAGGTGGCCGCCGCAGCCGAGTTTGATGCCATCGCCGCCGCAACTGGCGTCGCGACCGAGGTCAAAAATCTCGCCCGCTTGCGCGCGGCACTGCTGCTCGTAGATACAGCAAGCGTAGCCGACCTTGAGAGCCGCGTCGGCGACCTTGCCGCTACCGGCAACTCCTGGCGTCATGCGGCACGCGAGATTCTTGGCCTGGCCGCATGGCGCGCCGGCGACTACGCCACCGCCCGCAAATATTTCAATGACATCAACAGCGACCAGGATAGCGCCAGCGATCTTCGCCAGCGCGCCCAGTTGATGCTTGCGCTGATCGGCGCCAAGCTCGGCCCCGAAGCCGCGCCTGCAGCCACCACCACCCCAGCCCCGGCTACCCCCGCGCCGGAAACGCCATAGGCGTATCTCGTACGGCCAAGGAGGGAGTCTCGCCGACCGGGCCGGGAGGTCTGGCCTCCGGAGCACGTCCGTTGCCGCCATCGCATCGCCAGATACGCGTCGCCATCGTCGGCCGTCCGAACGTCGGCAAATCGACGCTGTTCAACCGGCTTGTCGGGCGCCGGCTTGCACTGGTTGACGACCTGCCCGGAGTCACCCGCGACCGGCGCGAAGGAGAGGCACGGCTCGCCGGTCTCGAATTCATGGCTATCGACACGGCCGGCCTCGACGATGCCGCGCCGGAGAGCCTTGCCGGGCGGATGCGGCTACAGACCGAAGCCGCCGTCCGCTCAGCCGACGTCAGCCTCTTCCTGATCGACGCCCGCGCAGGAGTGACTCCCCTCGACCGGCACTTCGCTGCCATGCTCCGCACTGTCGGGAAGCCGATCATCCTTGTCGCCAACAAATCGGAGAGTAAGGCCGGCGCCGCGGGTGCGATCGAGGCATTCGAACTGGGCCTCGGCGAGCCGATCCCGATTTCCGCCGAGCATGGCGAGGGGCTCGGCGATCTCCGCGATGCGCTGATGGAGCACATCCCCGACGATGCCGATCCGGAGGAGGCGCCCGCCAGCAAGGCCGTCAAGGTCGCCATAGTCGGCCGACCAAATGCCGGCAAGTCGACCCTCATCAATCGCCTCATCGGTGAGGAGCGCCTGCTCACCGGGCCGGAAGCAGGGATCACTCGCGACTCGATCGCTGTCGACTGGACATGGCGCGATCGCGCCTTCCAGTTGTTCGATACCGCGGGCCTTCGACGGAAAGCCCGCGTCGAGGGCAAGCTGGAGAAGCTCGCTGTCGCCGATGCGCTGCGCGCCATCCAGTTCGCCGAGGTGGTGATCCTCGTGCTTGACGTCGCGAGCCACTTCGAAAAGCAGGACCTGCAGATCGCCGATCTCGTCGAGCAGGAGGGACGCGCCGTCGTCATCG
>JAYTZZ010000028.1:0-2417 GCA_043741595.1 Hyphomicrobiales bacterium
AAAGGTATGATAAAATGAAATGTTCGATTGCTAGCGTAGGCCGACTGCGGGGTCGGCTTCTTGCGAGTCCGAGGCCAAAGGTCAGGCAAAGGGCGATCCGGTGGGGCGATCGGAACAACTGCGATCTGTGATTGCCGGAGGCATAGTCCTTCTGGCCGCGGGTGGTATCTCGGCACAAGCTGGAGAACTTGTCACCTGCCAAGCGACCGGCGCGAACGTAGCCGATGTGTCGCTGAATAATCTCCGCATGGGCGTCGCGAACACATACTTCTGGGCGACCGCGAAGGTGCACCTCTTGATGCGGGATGGATCGAACCGCGATTATGCGCTGAACGGACGAGCCGACCCGATCGACAAGCACCTGCGGCCGAACCACGCTGCTCCCGGATTTGCTTATCCCGGGTTCGCCTGCACGGTGCGGCACACGGCTATAGCCTCGGTGCAGAACTGCCACGGCGGCAACAAGCGTCGCACCTGCGAAATCGGCCTGCAGATGTTCGGTGTGTCGATGGCGTATTCGGTGTCGCTGACGGCGGAACGACTGACGGCGCGCTTGGCAGGCGCCCTGCAATAAACGCGAGGTGACTACGCCGGGCGCAGTTCCTTGCGGGCGGCGTTGGCGCGCGCGAAGCGGCCGAGGTAATCCTCGGTATAGGCCGCATAGTCGAAATCGAGCTTCAACGTAATTTCGGAGACCATGCTCCACATGGTCTCGCGCAGAAGCGAGGCGCACTTCATCGCGGTGTAGCTCGCCCACATGCGGGGATCAGGGGGGCGGCCGTAGTAGGCTGTCAGCAACCGCTCCTCCTGCTCGCGCGGCAGCTCAGCGTTGGAAGCGAGATTGGCGAGATCGAACAGCGGCGAGTTCCAACCGGCATAGTCCCAGTCGATCATCCAGATGCGATCGCCATCGTCGATGAAGTTGCCGGGGAGCAGGTCATTGTGGCCAAAGACGAAATCCACCGGGCCGACCTCGAGCTCAAGACTCTCGGCGATGTCGACAAGCTCGGCCAGGCGCGGCAGGTGACGACTCTTCCGCTCAGTGAGCGTGTGGGCGTAGTCGCGGATGACGTGAAAAACCCAGAAGGCCAGCAACGGCCCGCGCAGATAGCGCGGCATGACGCGATGGACGCGCTTCAGGAGCGGCACGATCTTCGTCAGCCGCGCAGGATCGCGGACATCCGCGGCAGCAAGCGTTCGCCCTTCGACGAAGCGAATGACGAGGATGCCGGGCTCGGTGTGGACGACTTCGGGCGACACGCCGGCGGCGAATGCCGCTTTGGAAGCTGCCGTTTCATTAAACCGAAGAATCTGGTGAACGGGAAGATCGTCGCCGACGCGGACCACATAGCGGGCGCCGGCGTCTTCGACGACAAAATTGACGTTGGTGATGCCACCGGCGAGCCGCTCCGGCGTCACCCTGCCCTGCCAGATGGGCAATCGCGCGGCGCGCTCGGCCAAGGCGCCGATGTTCGGGTCAGTGCTGGTCGTCATCGCGCCCTCGGGAACGTTACGAAGACCAACCGTACACCATCACAATCCCGGTGAAAGCGAAGGGCTTCACAGCGGCGCCGGCAACGTCAACGATTGGGAGATGTTGGTTCAACCACGAACAGGCATTCGCATGGCTCTTTTCTAACGGCGCTGAAGGCGGCAGAGTGAGGCAGAACGGGAGGAAGTCGGGATGTACACCAAACAGGCGCTCCGCGCGCTCGGCGTGACGGACGACCTTTCAGCCGAGCAGATGCATGCACTTGACGAGGCCGGTTTCATCATCGTCGAGGACGTCATCACCAAGACGCAAGCGCGAGAAATGGCGGAGGAGTTCGAGCGCCTCCACGCCGTGGAGAAGGAGATTGGCGGCAAGGAGGTTCATGTTGAGCCCGGCGCGCGGCGGCTGTCCAACATCTTCAACAAGTCGACCGTCTTCGACCCGCTGCTGGCGATCGGCCCGGCACTTGCCGCCGCGCACTACGTCCTCGGCGAGATCAAGGTGCATGGCGCCAACGTCCGCGACCCGGTCAAGGGCTACGGCCACCAGAAGCTCCATGTCGATGTGCCGAAGAAATTCGCCGACGACTGGTGGCTGGTGAACGCCATGATTCTTTTCGACGACATGACCCTCGATAACGGGCCGACACGCGTCATTCCCGGCTCGCATCGCTGGGCGCCGATCAATGTGCCGGTGGTGAACCAGGGCGATTGGGAACCCTCTCCCCTGTCGGCAGAAGAGCAGGCGCGGGTGCCGAAAGATCTCGACGCGCCCTATCAGGGCGAGGTTTTCGTGACAGCGCCCGCCGGCGCGGCCGTCATCCTCAACTCCTCCGGCTGGCACAGTGGGACACGGAAGAACAGCGACGCGCCGCGGCGGCTGATACATCTCTCCTACACGCGCCGCGACCTGCCCCAACAACTCG
>JAYTZZ010000029.1:0-2412 GCA_043741595.1 Hyphomicrobiales bacterium
CGGGTTGCACCCTTGGCGAAAGCGGGCGGAATATGAACGAAAGGGCCGCCGATTGCCATAGAAAAGGCCCGCGCGGACAACGTCTTGGACTTGCTTGCTTTTCAGCCCTTGAACACGCGCTTCGGGTGAAAGGCGCCCTCCCCGATCTCGCCAACGGCAATCGTCTTGCCGGCGAGGGTGGCGTGGGCAGCGCCGGCACTGACCGGCGCGTCGCGGCCACGGATGAGCACCGATTGACCCCGGCGTATGTGCCCGGCATCGGCAGCGGCAACGGCAACCTCGGGCAAATCGCCCAGAGCGAATCCGATCGGCATCAGAAACCGGTCAAGCGACTCGGCGTTCCCTTCCTCGCGCGCCACGACCAGCTTTTCCAGCGGCAGCATAGTGCGATCGTCGAAGGGTCCGACGGTGAGACGGCGCAGCGCGGTGACGTGCCCGTGGCACCCGAGCCGGCGTCCCAAGTCGCGCGCGAGCGCACGGACATAGGTGCCCTTCCCGCATTCGGCCTCGAGGACGGTGTGGGTGGCGTCGGGCATTTCGACGAGACGCAGTCGATGAACGACGATCTGTCGCTCGTCGAGGATCACGTCTTCGCCGCCACGGGCGCGATCATAGGCACGTTCGCCGTCGACCTTGATCGCCGAGTAGGCGGGTGGGCGCTGCATGATCTCGCCGACGAATTCCGGGAGGAGCGCTTCGATCGCTGCGAGATCTGGACGAGTCTCCGACGTGGCGACGATCTTGCCTTCGGCGTCGTCGGTGTCGGTCTCGGCGCCCCAGCGTACGGTGAAAAGATAGATCTTGCGGCCGTCCTGCACGAAGGGAACCGTCTTCGTCGCCTCGCCGAGCGCAATCGGAAGAGCGCCGGTAGCGAGCGGATCGAGGGTACCGGCGTGGCCAGCCTTGGCGGCGCCAAACAGGCGCTTCACCGAGGCAACGGCTTGCGTCGAAGTCTGACCGGCGGCCTTGTCGAGGCAGAGCCAGCCAGAGACTTCGCGCCCCTTGCGCTGGCGGCCAGCCATCAGGAGCGCGGAACTTCCTTGCTGGATTGGTCGGTCTGGTCGCCGTCGTCCTGACCGTTGCCGTTGACGGCCTTGCCGTTCAGGTCGCGCGTCACTTCAGCGGAACGCAACACCGCGTCGACGCGGTCGCCTTCCTCAAAGGAAGTGTCGAGGCGGAAGCGGAGATCGGGGGCGCTGCGAAGATTGACGCGGCGGGCAACTTCGCCACGGAGATATTTCTTGTTGCGGTCGAACGCGGCGACGACTTCTTGGGAATTCTTGCCGCCGAGCGGCATCAGATAAACGGTGGCACACTTGAGATCGGCCGCCATGCGCACCTCGGGGACGGTCACCACCGTTCCCTCGAAGACGGGATCGTGGACCTCGCCGCGCTGGAGAATTTCGGCCAGCGCGTGGCGAATGACTTCGCCGACGCGAAGCTGGCGCTGCGACGGCGCGCGCCCGGTCTTGGCCCCCGGTTTCAGGGACGAGTTATGTTGCATGAGACTTCTCCGGTACCAGATTTCGGCCGTGGGACGCGGCCCGGCGCCGTGAGGCGTCGGTTCAGGCCGTCGGTCACTTTTCGGTTGTTAACGCGCGAGGGCCCGATTCGGCTCCATACCGCGCTTTTCACCCGAATAGATGGGGTGTTCCTCGATCCATCGCAAGGATCGCCTATCGCAAGGGCGACGCGCTGGCGAGCCGCATTGTGCAGCGTGGTGAATGCCATTGTGTTTCGGTGGCCTTACAGGGACCGCGCGATTTCCTCGACGCGGTAGCATTCGATGACATCGCCGACGCGCATGTCCTCATACTTCTCGAACGCCATACCGCACTCCTGCCCTGCCGGAACTTCGCGCACTTCATCCTTGAAGCGCTTGAGCGTGGAAAGCTTGCCCTCGTGGACGACGACGTTGTCGCGGATCAGGCGGACGTTGGCGCCGCGCTGGACGACACCGTCGGTGACGCGACAGCCGGCGATCTTGCCGACCTTCGAGATGTCGAAAATCTCGAGGATCTCGGCGTTGCCGAGCATCGTCTCGCGACGCTCGGGCGAGAGCATTCCCGACATCGCCGCTTTCACGTCGTCGACGAGATTGTAAATGATGTTGTATTGGCGGATTTCGATGCCCTCGCGTTCCGCGAGCGCGCGCGCTTGGGCGTTGGCGCGGACATTGAAGGCAATGATCGCAGCGTTCGAAGTGGCGGCGAGCGTTACGTCGGATTCGGTGATCCCGCCGACGCCGCCGTGAATGATACGCGCGGTCACTTCCGGGGTGCCGAGCGCAGTCAGCGCCTGACTGATCGCCTCGACCGAGCCCTGCACGTCGCCCTTGATGACGAGCGGGAAGACCTTCTGGCCGGCGGTCGCCAACTGGCTCATCATCTGCTCGAGCGAGCCGCGGGCGGC
>JAYTZZ010000030.1:0-13221 GCA_043741595.1 Hyphomicrobiales bacterium
GGTACGACGGCCTTTCGCCAATTGCAGGCAAGTGCCGCGACGAGCGCATCAGGAAGGAGCCGTGCCGCCTCGACCAGAGCGGTGTCGGTGCTCCATTCAGCGACCATCTGCAGTACCGCCGCCAGCGAACCGAGGTACGACTTGGTCGCGGCAACGCTTCGCTCCGGCCCCGCATGGAGGGGGAGCACCACCTCGCACATTTCCGCTAGTGGCGAGGTCGCGTCGTTGACGATGGCAACCGTCAGCGCGCCATCGGCGCGCGCCATCTCGGCGAGCGCAAGGAGATCTGGGCTGCGGCCGGATTGCGAAATCGCCAGGAAGAGCGCGTCGCGCATGCCAACCTTCGCCCGGTAGATCGAGCTCACCGACGGGCCGACCGACGCCACCACTACGCCGAGGCGAAGCTCGATCAGGTACTTGGCGTAGGTCGCGGCACTATCCGAGCTTCCCCGGGCGCAGGTGACGACAAAACGCGGCGGCGTGGCCCGAAGCCGCGCGCCGAGCGCGCGGCTAGCGTCTGCGTTCGCACCGATCAGGCGCCTCACCACCTCCGGCGCCTCGGCGGCTTCGCGCACCATCAGCGATGGCCTTGTATCGCCAAGCGCCCTCGCCGGCCCCGGCATCGTCACGCGCCCTGACCGATCGAAAGCTCCGCGACAAAATCGTACGCGTCGCCGCGATAGTAGGAGGCGGTGAACTCGACCGGGTCGCCGCTCTCGAGAAACGAACGGCGCTCGATGTAGAGCGCCGGGCTTCCCATGGCCACATCCAGGAGGAGCGCCTGCTCGGCGTTGAGCAAGACTGCGTGCAGCCGTTGCAGGGCGCGGCGCGGGCTGAAGCCCAGTGCGTTCAATGCTGCGTACAGCGAACGATCGACCACGTGCGGATCCGGCAGGAAGCGGGCCGGCACGACCGCTTGTTCAATCGCCATCGGTGTTCCCCCGGCGAGGCGCAAGCGCTTGAGCCGGCTCACGTGGTCACCGGGCGAAAGCCCAAGCGCCATCGACTCGCTCGGCGAGGCCGGCCCGGTCGAGCGCTCGAGCAGGCGCGCGCCCGGCGTCAATCCGCGGGTGAGCATGTCGTCGGTGAAACTGGATAGCCGCGACAGCGGCTGCTCGACGCGGGTGGCCGGCGCGATGAATGTGCCCGAACCCCAGCGCTGGACCAGAATGCCCTTCTCCACGAGACCAGCGAGCGCCTTGCGAACGGTGACGCGCGAAATTCCAAGCTGGCGGGCTAGATCGCGTTCGCTGGGGAGCGCTTCGTCGGCCTTCAGTTTTCCGGCGCCGAGCCATTGCTCGATGACCTTCTGCAACTGAAGATAAAGCGGAGTCGGGCTCGCCCCGTCGAGGAGCGGCGCTGCGTCGAGGTCTTCCACCTGTCCGAGCACGTCAGAAGCCTCATCAGCTGAACGACTCAGGACACATTTTCGAGGCACCCTGAGCGTTGCCGACGAATACTATAATGCCACTTCAAAGCCAACCGGAAAAACGCAGCGGTTGCAGAACAGAGCTAACCGCTGAATTTCTGGTCAACAGGCCGGTTCATGGGCTGGATTTTGGCCTTGTGAGAATTCTATGAGGTATGATACCAATCTAATATCAGTTAGCTCAGGCGATCGGGACCCGCCGGCGCAAATGGCCACGACCGAAACGATCAGTCCGCGCTACGAAGGCCTCGACAGTTGGCCTGACGAAGCGATCCTCGCCGCCTTTTCGGATGGCCAGGTAGGGGCGATCGCCGCAGTTCGCAAAGCCCACCCCTCGATTGCCGCCGCAGCCCGCGCAATTGCTGCGCGGAGCGGCGAAAGCGGGCGCCTCATCTATGTGGGCGCAGGTTCTTCCGGCGTCATCGCCGCGCTCGACGGCATCGAACTCGGTGGCACGTTCGGCTGGCCGGACGATCGCGTCGCATTCTTGCTTGCAAACGGGACGACGCTTGAACCCGGCTTGACCGGAGGCCCGGAAGACGATGTCTCCCGCGCCCGCGCCGAAATGGCTGCGCTGAATCCTGATCCCACCGATTCGATCATCGCGGTCGCGGCCAGCGGCGCCACGCCATTCACGCTTGCCGCGACCGATGTCGCGCGCGCCGCCGGCGCGCTGACCGTCGGCGTCGCCAACAACCGCACATCCGCCCTTCTCGCCGGCGTCGACTTCCCAATTTTTCTCGATACCGGCGCCGAAGTCATCGTCGGTTCGACCCGCATGAATGCCGGCACCGCCCAGAAGGCGACGCTCAACATGCTGTCGACCCTCGCCATGATCCATCTTGGCGCCATCTACGATGGGATGATGGTCAACCTGCGCGTCGAGAACACGAAGCTCCGCCGGCGGGCGATCGCGACAGTTATGCAGATCGCCGGCTGTCCGGAGAACGAAGCCGGACGGGCGCTTGACCTTGCCGGCGGTCGCATCAAGGCGGCGGCGCTGGTCGCGCGCGGGATTGTACCGGCGGAAGCCGAAAGGCTGCTCGCCGTGAGTAAGGGGAATCTGCGTGCCGCACTCGAGAGGCTCACTGAACGGGTGCGGTAGTTGATGACTGATGCGCCGGCACAGTGGGTCGGCGACAACTAAGCAAAAAGGGAGTTTGAGATGACTGCAACATTCAATACCCGGCGGCTCGCATTGACCGCCGCGACTGCGATGGCGCTCTCCGCTTTCAGCGGCATCGCGCTCGCCGAGACCACGCTCACCATCGAGAGCTGGCGGACCGACGACACCGACCTGTGGACCAACACGATCATCCCGGCCTTTCAGAAGGCCCATCCGGATATCAAGGTCGTTTTCAACGCTACAAATCCGCCGGACTACGACGCGGCGCTCGGCTCGCGGCTGGAGGGCGGCACCGCAGGTGACCTCATCACCTGCCGGCCGTTCGACAAGTCGCTTGCCCTCTTCGACAAGGGCAACCTCATCGGGGTCAACGACCTCTCCGGCATGGAGAACTTCTCCGACGTCGCGAAGAGCGCCTGGACCACGGACGACGGCAAGACCACCTTCTGCGTGCCGATGGCTTCCGTCATCCACGGCTTCATCTACAACAAGAAGATCTTCGACGAGCTGAAGCTCACGCCGCCGAAGACACTCGACGAGTTCCACGCCGTCCTCGACAAGATCAAGGCCGACGGCAAGTACACCGCCATCGACCTCGGCACCGCCGATCAGTGGGAAGCTGCCACCATGGGCTTCCAGAACATCGGCCCGGTTTACTGGCAGGGTGAAGACGGTCGCAAGGCCCTCATCGCCGGCACGGCGAAGTTCACCGACAAGCCTTACGTCGATACGTTCGCGGAACTCGCCAAGTGGGGTCCGTACATGGGCGACGGCTACCAGGCGCAGAAGTATCCTGACAGCCAGAACCTGTTCACCCTCGGGCGTGCCGCCATTTACCCGGCCGGCTCCTGGGACATAACTACTTTCGAAAAGCAGTCCGACTTCGAATTCGGCGCGTTCCCGCCGCCGGTGCTGAAAGCAGGCGACACCTGCTACATCAGTGACCACACCGACATCGGCATGGGCATCAACGCAAAGTCGAAGAACCTCGACGCTGCCAAGACGTTCATGTCGTGGGTTGCCTCGCCGGAATTTGCCGGCATCTACGCCAATGCTCTGCCGGGCTTCTTCCCGCTGTCGAATGCCAAGGTCGAGCTGAAGGACAAGGTTGCCCAAGAGTTCGTCAGTTGGCGCGGCCAGTGCAAGTCGACCATCCGCAACTCGTACCAGATCCTGGGGCGCGGCACACCGAATCTCGAGAACGAGCTTTGGAACGTGTCGGCGCAGGTTCTGAACGGTGCGATGAAGCCTGAGGACGCCGCCGCCCAGCTCCAGAAGGGTCTCGACGGCTGGTACAAGCCGAAGGGCTAACACGGACTACACCAAGCGGCGGAGATATCTCCGCCGCTTGGACTTGTTCCTCCCGGCTCCCGGCTTCGTTCGTGCCGTTCGCGGTGCGGGTGAAGCCGGGAGATTTTGTTCAGGGACCAAGGCAAGCTAGCTTGCGGAATCTACTACAGGGGACGGGGCTCGATGGCCAACGCGACCGACATCCGCTCGATCGACACGCGCGACCCCGTGCCATGGAGCACCTACATCGTTGTGTTTCTGGCGCCGGCGGCCGCCATCTACACGCTCTTCTCGATCTATCCCCTCATCGACACGATCCGCTTCAGCCTCTACGCAGCCGATAGCACCGGCGCGACGCACTTCACCGGTTTGAGCAACTTCGTGACCTTGCTCACCGACCCCAATTGGGCCGGCCCGTTCTGGAATGCTTTCCGCAACAACCTGATCTTCTTCGCCGTGCACATGTTCGTGCAGAATTCCATCGGCCTCGCGCTGGCTGTTCTGCTCAGCCTCCCGGCCCTCGCCGGTCGCAGCGTCTACCGCACGCTCATCTTCCTGCCGACCATGCTGTCGGTGGTCATCATCGGCTTCACCTGGCAGCTCATCTTGTCGCCCCTGTGGGGCATCGCGAAGAGTGCCTTGGTCGCCCTGCATCTCGGTGGCTGGTTCGCGCCCTGGCTTGGCCTCGAGGGCACCGCCCTCGTCACCATTTCATTGATTTCCGTCTGGCAGTTCGTCGGCATCCCGATGATGCTGATCTACGCTGCCCTCCTCGGCATTCCCGACGACGTGGTCGATGCTGCGACTGTCGACGGTGCCAGCCAGTGGCGCATTTTCTGGCAAATCAAGCTGCCGCTCATCCTGCCCACCATCGGCGTGGTGGCGATCCTGACGTTCGTCGGCAACTTCAACGCCTTCGATCTGATCTATACGGTCAAGGGGGCGCTCGCCGGACCGAACTTCGCCACCGACATTCTGGGGACGTTCTTCTATCGCACCTTCTTCGGCAATCAGCTTCAGCCGGGCAGCCCGACGATGGGCGCGACCGTGGCCACCATGATGCTCCTCATCATTCTCGTCGGCGTACTCCTCTATCTCTTCGGCATCCAACGGCGTCTCCGACGCCACGCGTTCTGAGGCCGATGAGCATGCGCCGAATTCCCACCGCGCGAACCGCTGTCCATGGCGCTCTTATCGCCTACACGCTGCTTGCCACCTGCCCGATCATTCTCATCCTCGTCAACTCGTTCAAATCGCGGGCCGCGATCTTCGGGTCGCCCTTGAGCCTGCCGAACGAGGCCACGTTCAGCCTCATCGGCTACACGTCAGTGCTCGCCAAGGCGAATTTCTTCCTGTATTTCGCCAACAGCCTGATCGTCACGGTCGGCTCACTCATCCTCGTGCTCTTCTTCGGCGCGATGGCCGCCTGGGCGCTCACCGAGTATCGCTTCCGCGGCAATGCATTCGTCGGCCTCTACATGGCCCTCGGCATCATGGTACCGATCCGCCTCGGCAGCGTCTCGATCCTGAAGCTGATGGTCGGCCTCAGTCTGGTGAATACGCTGCCCGCACTCATCCTCGTCTACACGGCGATGGGATTGCCTCTTGCCATCTTCATTCTCAGCGAATTCATCCAACAGATCCCGCGTGAGATGCGCGACGCTGCCCGCATCGACGGCGCCAGCGAGTACCGCATATTCTGGAACGTCATCCTGCCCCTCATCCGTCCGGCGGTGGCAACCGTCGCGGTCTTCACGATGGTGCCGATCTGGAACGACCTGTGGTTCCCGCTGATCCTTGCCCCCGGCAAGAGCACCCAGACCGTCACCCTCGGCGTGCAGCAGTTCATCGGCCAGTACGTAACCGACTGGAACGCCGTGCTCGCGGCGCTCTCGCTTGCGCTCGCGCCGATCCTTGTTCTCTACGTCATTTTCTCGCGGAGCCTTGTCCGCGGCATCACCGCCGGCGCCGTGAAGTAAGGGAAGCACACCGTGATCTACGAGATCTGCGTCGATTCGATCGATGGCGTCGCCGCCGCGAAAGCCGCCGGCGCCGATCGGGTGGAACTCTGCGCCGACCTCCTCGAAGGCGGCATCACGCCGAGCCGCGGTATGATCCGTCAGGCCCGCACCATTGCCGGCATCCGCCTGCATGTCATCATCCGCCCCCGCGGCGGCGACTTCCTCTTCGACGACGATGAATTTGCCGTCATGGAAGCCGACATCGACACCGCCAAGGCGGAGGGCGCCGATGGTGTCGTGATCGGCCTCCTCGCCGCCGACGCCACCATTGACCTTGAGCGAACGCGCCGCCTCATCGAGCGTGCCCGGCCAATGGCGGTCACCTTCCACCGCGCCTTCGACATGGCCGTTGATCCCTTCGCCGCGCTGGAAACGCTAATCGAACTCGGCGTCGATCGCGTGCTCACCTCGGGTCAGGAAGCGACAGTGCTGGAAGGCCTGCCGCTCATCGCCGAACTCGTGCGGCGCGCTGGCGACCGCATCATCATAATGCCGGGCGGCGGGATCACCGCCCGCAACGTCGAGCGCATCGTCGCCGAGGCCGGGCCGAAGGAGATACACTTCGCAGCGCTGGAGCCCACGACAAGCGGCATGCGCAATCGTCGCGATCACGTCTTCATGGGCGGCGCTCTCCGCCCCCCGGAATACGACCGCCTCGTCACCTCGGCCGCATCGATCCGTTCCGTGATGAGCAAATAGGCGATGCCGATCCTCATGTATCATCGCATCGCCGACGACGGGCCCGACAGCCTGGCGCGCTGGCGCGTTCCCCCGCCGGATTTCGCCCGACAGATCGCGTGGCTTACTGCCGAAGGCTTCACGTCGATCAGCCTTGACGAGTGGCTGACCGTTCAGGGCCGTGACCCGGCGGCGCTCGCACGCCGCGTCGTCCTGACTTTCGACGATGCCTACGCCGATTTCGTCACTACCGCGTGGCCCATCCTGCAGCGGCATGGTTTCGGCGCGACGATGTTCGTGCCGACGCAGTTCATGGGCGGCGTCGCCGAATGGGATCGGGAGTTCGGCGACCCGGCGCCGCTGATGCCGTGGCTTGCGCTCGACGCGCTTGTTGAAGCGGGGCTCGAGATCGGCGCGCACACCATCTCGCACCCCCGCCTCACCCGTCTCCAGACCGAAACTCAAATCGTCGGGGAAGTCGTCGGCTCGCGCGATCAACTGACAGCGCGCTACCGCCGGCCAGTGCCGACGTTTGCCTACCCGTACGGCGACTACAACGAAACGGTCGCACGAGTGGTCGAGGATGCCGGTTTCAGGCTCGCCGTGACAATCACCCCAATGTCCGCCGGCCCGTTTGCCCTCGGGCGGTTGGGTGTCTTCGGCGACGAGCCATTCGGGAAGTTCGTTGAGAAGATCACCAACAGCGGCGAAACGTAGGGAGCCAGCTACTTTTTGCTGCTGAGCTCGGAGAGGCTCGTGCTGGCCATCAGGCTCAGGAGCACTTTCGATCCGCACTCGTTGCCAACCGACATCAGGTTGGCGCAATCAATCGATGACAGATTGGTTCCGGAATAGCGCAGATCAAGCTTCATCCACTTGTTCATGTTCCAGTAGATGCCGACGTTGCCGTTCAGATAGCTGGCGCCGACCGCGGTCGCATCGAATTGCTGATAACCGAGTGCGCCGGAGATGCCGAAGTCGTGCGGCAGTTTCAAATCGAGGGTTGCCTCCACGTAGGTCGCGGAAGTTCCCGACACCGCGTAGTCGGGAGCGAAGTTTACCTTGACGCCAAACGTGGCGTTGTCGTTCAGGGCGTAGGTCACCCCGGCATATGCCTCGCCGAAGTCCGGTCCCATCACGTGCGCCAGATAGAGATAGTGGACGTAGCCGAAGTCGAAGGCGAACTTGCCGGCTTCCGGTCGCCAGCCGACCGCAAGATCCAGTTCGGTGTCGCCCGCCCCGGCAATACTTACGTTCGACGCCCACGCGCCGGCGTAGGCGTTCGCGTAGTCGAATTCGATGTAGCCCTGCACGGCGGCCGAGTTGGACGTTTGGGATATGCCGCGAGCAACGTAGTCAGTCGTCACACCAAGGCCGAAGGCCACGTCAAATTGAGATTGGGTCGCGGCGGGATCGGCGGCGTTCGCTGGCGCAGCGCCGAGGAGCAAGGCGATCACCAGCCCTGGAAGTCCGGTCCTGGCGATTCTCATTTCCGACAGCGCCCCGCGATTCGCTCACTGCGGATGCTCGGACGTTCGTGGTTAACAAATGGTTAAATTTCGCCTTTTGGTAGAGCCGCAGGGCCACCCACCATCGGCGCCCGGAACGGCTCTCAGCAGCCGCCGCCGGTCGACGGCGCCATGAGGCCCCGCCAGAATCGGCTTCTCGCCCGCGTGTCTCCGCACGAGGGCGCCGGGGCCGTCAGCATCGATCCACGGGGCTCCTGAGCCTCACCAAAGACTTCAGCTATCGCCTGAAAAGATCCGCTGGACGGGCGGTCACCTTCGGCGAAGGCCGACACGCTGACTACCGGCGCGGCATGACGAGGGCGCGGCGCTTTGACGACGAGCCGCGGCGGGGCTTTGACGACGGTTTTGGAAGGCTGAGCCTCAAGTGACGGGTCATTTTGAGTAGCGGTGCCGGGCGGGACCAGAGCCGATACGCCGAGGTTCATGCACCTGGCGTACGCAGCGTCTTGAATGCTCTGCCTTGATTTGGCCGGCGTAGATCCCGGAGGCGCCGGGGCGACCGCGGCAATCGCATATTCACGGGCGTAAAGGATGCAACGCGCCGGGGATTCCGCCGACGCGGTCACTTCCCAGGCAAAGCACAGGGCCACAACGCTGCAGAGCGTCAAAAGTGACGCAATAATCGTCTTCATTTCAAGGCACAACACGACCGCAGACGCCGCGCCCGCTTCTTAGACCAGAGCCGGAAATTTGACAAATATTAACGCCCCGGCCGGCCCGAAACGCTTGTTTTTGCTTAATTTTTGACGCGGTTGCGACGACTGGTGGCCGCTTACCCCGCCGCAAGGAGCTTCGCGAAATAGGCGATCGTCCTGCGGTAAACCTCGGCCTTGTTCCAGCCGGTGAGGACGCCGTAGTTCGGGGTGCCCTCGTCCCACGGTTTGCCTGCCTGCCAGCCGTATCCCTTCAGGTAGTTCGCGGTCGAACCGAGCGCATCGGGGAACGAATGGATCAGGTCGCGTCGGCCATCGCCGTCGTAGTCGACTGCGTACTTCACGTAAGACGACGGCAGGAACTGCGTCTGGCCGAGCTCGCCCGCCCAGCCGCCCTTCATCGCGGCGGCGGTGAGGTCGCCGCGGTCAACAATCTGCAGAGCCGACATAAGCTCATTCTTGAAGAAATCCGACCGTCGACAATCGTGGGCGAGCGTGGCCAGCGAGCGGATCGAGGGCGTGTTGCCGCTACCCGCGCCGAAGCCGGTCTCCAGCCCCCAGATCGCCACGAGAATCGGGCCGGGCACGCCAAAACGCTGCTCCAGCCGCTTGAAGAAGCCTGCGTTCGCTTTCAGCTTGGCGAGTCCCGCCTGGACTTTGCCGGGCGGCACGCGTTTCGCCCGATAGCTCTCGAAGCTCTGCTTGAAGTAGCCCTGCTTGCGGTCGAGCTTGAGGATGGCGGCGTCGGGAGTCAGGCCGCCAAGCGCCGAGGCGAGCGTTCCCTGTGAGATGCCGGCCCCGGCGGCTTCTTTCTTGAAGTTCGCCAACCAGGTGGAGAAATCACCTCCGCAGGCAGCGGCAAATGCCGGCGAGCCTCCGGAAATAGCCAACAGGGCGAACCCGGCCAACACGAAACGCGCCATACGCATGAGCTATCCCCCACATTGAAGCAGACACAATACCGCCCGACTCCGTTTTTCACGCGAAATGCTCGCGTCCGCAACCGATTCTCAATGCTTGGGTGTGACCCTCACAAAGCCGCATCTGGCTGTGACACGAACATTTGACGGCCGGAGCCCGCGGCATCTCTGCCGCGCGGCAAAGTGTCGGTGGACTTGGGTTTGGGCGCCCTCTACCTTTGCGCCGTTCTAAGGAACAGTGGCCTTATGGACTATCAGTCGATCTTCGCCGAGTCGATTGCCGCGCTCCACGCCGAGCGGCGCTATCGCGTGTTTGCCGACCTCGAGCGCGTCGCCGGGCGTTTTCCGTATGCCATCTGGCATTCCGATAAGGGCGACCGCGAGATCGTCGTCTGGTGCTCCAACGACTATCTCGGCATGGGCCAGAACGAGGCGGTGATCGCCGCGATGACCGAGGCGGCGCGCGCCATGGGCGCCGGCGCTGGCGGCACGCGCAACATTTCGGGCACCAACCATCCGCTTGTGCTGATGGAGGGCGAGCTTGCCGATCTTCACGGCAAGGAAGCCGCGCTCGTCTTCACGTCGGGATTCATTTCCAATGAGGCGACCATTTCGACGGTCGCCAAGCTTCTGCCCGATTGCATCATCTTCTCGGACGAGTTCAACCACGCCTCAATGATCGAGGGCGTGCGGCGCTCCGGTGCGCAGAAGATGATCTTCCGCCACAACGATCTCACGCATCTGGAAGAGCTTCTCAAGACGGCCTCGCCGTCGCGCGCCAAGCTGATCGTCTTCGAGTCGGTCTATTCGATGGACGGCGACATAGCGCCGATCGCGAAGATCGCCGATCTCGCCGAAAAGTATGGCGCCATGACGTATCTCGATGAGGTGCATGCGGTCGGCATGTACGGCCCGCGTGGCGGCGGCATCGCCGAGCGCGAAGGGGTCATGCATCGCATCGATATCATCGAGGGGACGCTCGCCAAGGCCTTCGGCGCACTCGGCGGCTACATCGCCTCCAGCCGCGCGATCGTCGACACCGTCCGCTCTTATGCGCCTGGTTTCATCTTCACCACGGCGTTGCCGCCGGGCATCGCTGCGGCCGCCCTTACCTCTATCCGCCACCTCAAGACTTCCAGCGCGGAGCGTGATGCGCAGCGGCGGAACGCAGGGCTGACCAAGCAGGCTTTGATCGCCGCTGGGCTGCCGGTGATGGCGACCGAGACACACATCATCCCGATCCATGTCGGCGATGCCGATCTCTGCAAGATGGCGAGCGATCTCCTGCTCCACGATCACGGGATCTACATCCAGCCGATCAACTACCCGACGGTGCCGCGCGGCCACGAGCGCCTGCGCATCACGCCGACGCCGTTCCACGACGCCGCGCTGATTGCGACGCTCGCCGTGGCCCTCATCCAGGTCTGGGATGCACTCGGCCTGCCGCGCTTCCAGGACGGCGAAGCGCCGGCACAACGCGAGGCCGCCAATAGCGGCAACGCACACCGGGTCGTCTTCCCGCCGGCGGGCGGTTAGGTATTCGAGGTTCCACTTTCGTCCCTGTCGCAGTGAGCGAAGCGGAATCCAACCCTGGTCGCGATCGCGCCTCAGCGGTCGATCCTTGCCGCCTGCTGCGGAAAATAGCGCTCTCCCAGCACGGCGATCGCTGAGACCGTGTTCTCGATGTAGCGGAGGCGCCGTATTTATTCCGGAACGTCTGGTGCAGGAGGCTGCTGCCGGCGTGCCGACCTCAGCGCCACGATGACGCCCGCGGCCATGACGATCGCCATGCCGATAATGGTGAGCACCTGGGGCACGTGGCCGAAGACCAGCCAGCCCAGCAGCCCCGCCCAGAGCAGGTGCAGGTAGTTGATCGGAGCGAGCACCGACGCCTCGGCGTACCGGTGCGCGGCGGTGAAGAAATAGTGGCCGAGCCCCGCCGTGACACCCAGACTCAGGAAAAGCACGATCTGTAGGAGATCCGGCATTTTCCCGTGGAGAGTCCAAGGCAGCGCGACGCCGAAGCAGATGGCTCCGATCAGCGCTGTGTAGAACAGCAAAGCGAGGGTTCGCTCGGTGCGGGCGAGAACGCGCGACAGCAAGTAGTAAGCAACGGTGACCGCGACGTTGCACAGCACAAAGCCAACACCGATGGGATCGAGGTCGCCACCGGGACGGACGATCAGGAGCACGCCGGCAAAGCCGATGACCGCCGCAATCCAGCCCACCACGCCGATTCTTTCGCCGAGCAGCGGACGGGCCAGCAGCACCACCAGTATGGGCGAGAGGTAGACGATCGACACAGTCTCGGCGATCGGCATCCTCTGCAGGGCAAGCCCGAAGAAGAGGGACGCCACCACTAGACAGATGGCGCGGACGATCACCAGACCCGTCCGCTGCGTCTGGACGATCTCGCGGCCCCGCGTTGGCGCCAGGATGGCGAGCATCAGCAGGCTATGCACGATGTAGCGGATGGCCAACACGAGAGGCACGTTGTAGTCAGTGAGGAGGTACTTGCTGGTCGCGTCGCCGCAGGCGAACATAAGCGTGGCCCCGACGAGCAACAGGATGCCCTGCAAGGGCCGGGACGAGATCAGTCCCGGCGACGGTGTGACCAGCGGCGCGCCCTGTTCCGATTGTGTCGAGACCGTGGTCGTCGTCATGTTCGGTTTTTGTCCAGAAAACGAACGGGACCAGTCGGCGCGTTCCGCCGGGCCTTCGCGCGTCAACGCTCCCTACCCTTCCATCTCTCGCGCCAGACTCAGAAGCTTCGTGACCGTGTTCCAGTTTCGCGCCGTGCATGGGACGCACAGAGCGCGCTCGAGCACGGCGTTGGTCACCTTGGAGGTACCCTGTCCATCCGCGTAGTGGGCGTGGAGTTCGCGCCCGCCCAGATGCAGCCGTTCGCTGGCGAGCTTGATCGCCGCGATGCGTTCTTTCGCTCCGCTGGTTGGCGGGTCAGCCGTGAAAGCGATAACCAAGTGGGCGGGGTCGCTCTTCTCCTCGGCCTTGAAGGGGTTGCGCTTCACAGCGTCGGAGATCTCGTCGGCCGTGCGCACAATGATCGCGGGACGAAAGCCGTGGCTCTTCTCGATCGCATCGGCAAGCTTCTTCGCGACCGATTTGTCGGTCCCCTTGGCCTTGAACACCACGTTGCCGCTCTGGAGGAGTGTCTTCACATCGCTGAAGCCCAGGTCTTCGCAGAGCACCTTCAGATCCGCCATGCGGATCAGGTTGTTGCCGCCGACATTGACGGCACGCAGGAGCGCGACGAAGGCCGTCACCGCCTTGTCACCCATGTCGCCAGTCGCTCCGTCGCCTCGCGTACCTGGCCGGCGTCGCGGGCGAAGCAGAGGCGCATGAAGCCTTCGCCGGCCGCGCCGAAGGCCGATCCGGGGGCGACGCCGACATTGGCTTCGTCAATGAGACGGAGGCCAAGTTTGCGCGTGTCCTTTTCGCCATCGACGGAAAAGAACAGGTAGAACGCGCCGTCAGGCGCGGCGAAACGCACGCGGCCGGTCGCGGACAGTCCGGCGACGACAATGTCCCGGCCCGTGCGTGAGCGCTCGACCTGA
>JAYTZZ010000031.1:0-13145 GCA_043741595.1 Hyphomicrobiales bacterium
CTGCAGCACAATGAAGCGCGCCAATCGTACTGCGCGCTCGACGTGAGCAAGATCGCCCGTGCGGCGGTAGAGGCTTAGGCTGGCGGCGACGCCCTGCGCGCTGCCGCCAAGCTTGATGAAGCCTTCATCGACAACGCATAGAGTGTCAGTCGTTTTGAACGGGCGAAAGATCTTGGCGACCATGTATTCAGCCGCCCGATCGATTGCGGTCGAAAGGCCGGGAAGCGACGGTTCCGAAACTTCGACATCGAGGAGCGCCCAGACTGCCCCGACATGGCGCACCTCGCTATACGCAGCGTCGGGGATCGTCGGATCGGGCAGCATGTATCGATAGAGAAAGCGCCCGTCGTCGCGAACCATCGCCGCAAGACGCGTGGCGCCCGCCCGCGCCACCGCCATCGCTCTTCTCGCGGTGATGTTCTGCATGGATCGCCGCCCGCCGCTGACGCCGGCCCAAGCCCGTTCAGGTCAGGAGAGAGATCAGAACCCGGTCAAGGTAACTTAAGAATGAAGGCGACCCGTCCCGTCCACGCGGTCAGGTTCACCGAATAATCGGTGTAGTTCTTGGCGCCGTAGTTGTCGTAGAGCATCTCGGCTCGACCGACTATGTTGCTGCCGAATGCTACATCGACACCTGTGCCCACCGTCCAACCGGTATAGAGGCCACCCGAAAAGGTGACGTCCTCGGTGACATTCAGATCAGCAAGCGCCAAGCCCACGGCGACGAATGGCATGGCGTTGCCGATGGGCGCGCCTGCCCGTACCCGAAGGTGGGCGTCCCAGTTGAGGTCATAGTGGTAGAGGTCAACTGAACCGTCGCAAGTTGGCGGGCAGGTGATCTGGCTCGTCCCGGTCCCCGTGACGCTTGCGAAACCGAAGTCTCCCTCAACGCCGAACATAATGGGAGCTGAGAAGAAGGCGCCGGGGGCAAAGTTGTAACCCCCGAGCGGGCCGCCGACGAAGCCCGAGATCGGGCCCGTGTCTACCGGACCAGCAAACTCGGTCAGAGTGGCGTTGCCGGAGAGAAAGCCGCCGTGCACACCTGCGTAGAAACCCGACCAGTCGAATGGGGTCTGCGCTTGGGCCGCGCCCAGCGGCATCATGGCCACAGCCAAAGCGGCTGTCGTGGCAAGCAGACCGTTACGCATATGCTCCCCTTCGACGAATTGCCCGTGGTGGGAATCCGCCTCGCAACACTAGAGGCATCAACCGGCGCCGTCTGTTGCCCAAGGGCACACAGCTTCGTCAAACTTCGGCGAAGGGCGAGGCTCCCTGATCGGCTGCCGCAAGCGTGCCGTGCGCCGTCGCAAAGCCGTAGCCAAGACACCTCATCAAACCGGGCGGTTACTTTCGACAGAACAAACGCCGCGCGAGCGGGCTTTGAAGACGCAACGACGGGGGTGGCCTGGGGGGTGATACCCGGTCGCGGTCTCGCCCGCTGTCTCGACAACGGATACGGGAACCACCCACCGATCCTCAGAAGTGGGAAATCCCCGGCGGACCGCCCGCTTACCCGTTTGCAGCGCTGAAATAGCCGATGGCCGGTCTCGCGTCACAGACGAAGGAGGGCCACAGTGCTCGACGGGCCGCGCATTCTTCCCGGACGTTTTGGCGTTGATGCGCACAGCGTGAGCAGGATTTGAATCGGCTCTGGTACGCGGGGCGGAAAGCCGCCGACGCAACGCCGGACGCAACCCGCCGAGAACCGCCTCAATCCAAAGTCCGTTGGTACCTATGCGGTACCTTTAGGACTTTCAGACTTGGCGCTTACCGTCTTAAGTCTTTGAAATCAATGGTGCCCGGGGCCGGAATTGAACCAGCGACACGCGGATTTTCAATCCGCTGCTCTACCAACTGAGCTACCCGGGCATCAGGCAGCGTGAAGACCGGAACCCCCGCGCAGCGTCGCGGTTATATTGAATGGTCCGGGGGGTGTCCAGTTGATGCCTAACCGGCGACGCCATCGATCCAGGTGCTCAGCGTATCGGCCAGTTCAGCCATAACATCAGCCTCCTTGCGCCCGGTCTTCGCCGGCACGCGGAACGAGTGGTTGGCGTTGTCAATCAGGTGAAGGGTTGCGCGCTTGCCGAGGCGTTTCACGAGGGGCTTGAGCAGCGAAAGCCCGGCGAATTCGTCGTTGGTGCCCTGAAGGAAAAGCATGGGCACCTTGACGTCAGCGAGATGCTCGCCGCGGGTATCGGCGGGCACTCCGGGCGGGTGGAGCGGGAAGCCGAGGAAGGCGAGCCCCTTTACGCCGGTAGCTCCGTGGGCCTCTGTCTGCGAACTCATACGACCACCGAACGATTTTCCGCCAGCGAAGAGCGGCAGGCCGGGCGCAAGTCTCGCCGCTTCGGCGACGGCGGCGCGAACGGTGGCTTCCGCTACCTTCGGGGGATCAGGTCGCCGGCTGCCCTTCTCCATGTATGGGAACTGGTAGCGCAGCGTGGCGATGCCCCGATCAGCGAGAAGCGTTGCTATGGTCGCGAGAAAAGGATGTGCCATGCCCGCGCCCGCACCGTGAGCCATCACGTAAAGCGCGCGGGCTTCCTTCGGCATGACCAGCAAGCCTGAAACTTTCCGCTCTTCGTCGACGGCGAACGCAACCTTTTGGGCTTCAGCTTTCGCCATCGCTCGCCTCTTCATCCTCGCCACCCGACTCACTCTCGACCGCCGGAATCGCGTACGAACCGGAGAACCAGTGATTGAGGTCGATGTTCGTGCAACGCTTCGAGCAGAACGGGTAGAAGGCGCGGACGGTGGGCTTGCCGCAGATCGCGCACCTCCCCGACGGACGCAGCGGCACCACCTTTCCTGCGCCCTCGGGTGCTGGCATGACCCTAGCCGGGGCTCAGCCAGTTGAATTGAACGGGATAACCTTCACCGGTCAGCAGCGTCATTACCTCGTAAAGCGGCAACCCGACCACGTTGGAATAAGATCCGTTGATCTTGACAACGAAGCCGCCCGCAAAGCCCTGGACTGCATAGCCACCGGCCTTGCCGCGCCACTCGCCGGAGGCGAGATAAGATTCAATATCCTCACGCGAGAGTCGCTTGAAGCGCACGCGTGTCTCGACCAGGCGGCGCCGGATTTGACCCTTGGCGTTGGCGAATGCGAGGCCCGTATAGACGCGGTGCGAGCGCCCGGAGAGCTGGCGGAGACAGGCCGCCGCCTCCTCGATCAGCTCGGCCTTCGGCAGCACGCGACGGCCGACGCTGACGATAGTGTCGGCGGCGAGCATGAGAGCGCCCACGAGTTCCGGATCGTCTTTGGCGAGATCCATCGCAGCGCTCAGCTTCTCCTGCGAGAGGCGGCGGGCGAGATTGCGCGGCAGCTCGTTCTTCTTCGGCGTCTCGTCGATCGTCGCCGGCATTACGCGGTCGGGCTCGACGCCGATCTGGCCGAGAAGGGCGAGCCGGCGGGGTGAGGCTGATGCGAGTACGAACTTGAGACGTCCGGCCATCGTGATGCGGCAACCCTGAGCGCCCGAAAGCGCAGCCCTACTTGAAGCGGTAGGTGACGCGGCCCTTCGTGAGGTCGTAGGGCGTCATTTCGACCAGAACTTTGTCGCCGGCGAGCACGCGAATGCGGTTCTTGCGCATCCGACCGGCGGTGTGGGCGATGATCTCGTGGCCGTTTTCCAGCTTCACGCGGAAGGTGGCATTGGGCAAAAGCTCGGAGACGACGCCCGGCAGTTCGATAATCTCTTCCTTAGCCATTCTGATCCTTGGTTAGCCCCGGCGAAAGCGCGCGGGACGGTAGCGGATTATGCCCGGAAAGTGAACCTCAACTCAGGAGCGGTTGAGGCGAATCGAGACCGAGCGGGCGTGGGCATCGAGACCCTCCGCCTCGGCCAGGATAATGGCGGCAGGAGCCAACGTGCGAAGCTGTTCTGGCCCGAGCTTGAGGAGGGTCGTGCGCTTCAGGAAATCGAGCACTGACAGGCCGGAGGAGAAACGTGCCGAGCGCGCCGTAGGCAGCACGTGGTTCGGGCCGCCGACGTAGTCGCCAATCACTTCCGGTGTGTGGCGGCCGAGGAAGACAGCGCCAGCGTTCCGCACCTTGGTCAGCAACGCTTCCGGTTCGGCGACCGCGAGTTCCAGATGCTCGGGGGCGATGCGGTTGGCCAGTTCCATTGCGCCAGCCAGCGACCGCACGATGATGATCGCCCCGAAATCGCGCCAGCTTGCGGCAGCGGTTTCGCCGCGCGGCAGCGTTTTGAGCTGGCGCTCCACGGCGTCGGCAACGCGATCGGCGAGATCAAGGGAGTCCGTGATGAGGATCGACTGGGCGGCGACGTCGTGTTCGGCCTGCGCGAGGAGGTCCGAGGCGATCCAGTCGGGATCATTGTCTCCGTCGGCGACGACCAATACCTCCGACGGCCCGGCGATGAGGTCGATGCCGACAGCGCCGAACACGACGCGCTTGGCGGCGGCAACATACGCGTTGCCGGGGCCCATGATCTTCGCCACGGGCGCGATGGTCGCGGTACCGTACGCGAGCGCGGCAATCGCCTGCGCGCCGCCGACACGATAAATCTCGTCGACGCCGGCGACGCGCGCGGCCGCAAGCACGAGCGGATTGGTCTGCCCGTCCGGCGTCGGCGTGACCATGACAACCCGCTCAACCCCGGCGACGCGCGCGGGGATAGCGTTCATCAGGACAGAGCTTGGATACGCCGCCGTGCCACCGGGAACGTAGAGGCCAACGGCTTCGATCGCCGTCCAGCGGACGCCCATCTCGACGCCGGCTGCATCCGTGTAGCGGTCGTCGATGGGCATGAGGCGGCGGTGGAAGGCCTCGATGCGGTCGCGAGCGAAAAGGAGAGCGTCGCGCTCTTTCGGCGGAACGCTCCTCTCGGCTGCGTCGATCTCTTCGGTGGGCACGCGCAGCCGGTCGACTGTCAGCGCCAGACGATCCAATTTCGCCGTGTACTCGATCAACGCGGCGTCGCCCCGCAGGCGCACGTCCTCGACGATCGCCCGGACGGTCATGTCGACGTCCTCGGAAGCCTCGCGCTTCATGGCAAGTAGCGCCGTGAAGCGGGCTTCGAAATCCTTGTCAGACTGGCTGAATCGTGCGGCCACCGGCCAGAGCTCCTTCGTTGGAGGAGCCCCTATACCTCAGACGCCGGGTTTCGTCTCGCCCGCAGCGTCATCATGGTGCGGCTTCGCCTTGGTCGACCACGCAGTCCCAAGATCGGCAAGCCGCGCCTCGATGACCTCGACGTCGATGTTGAGGGCGGCCCCACCGGCGAAAATGAGCGTTACGTGGCCCGCGGGCAGATCGGTAACGGTGAAGCTCACCGCGAGGAGTTCCAGCACCGTGTCGGGGCGGGCGCGATCTATGCCACTCGTCCGAACGCTTTCGACGCGGTCGAAGGTGAGCGCCGCACGGTGGCGCTCGTAGTCGTGGCTCCGGCCGTCGACTGCCTTCTCCCAAGTGAACCGGTTCATGGCCACGGCGAAGCGACGCTCCTTCGGCAGGTAGACCATGTCGCCAACCTTCAGCACCGCGTCCTGGACGTGCGCGGAGATAACGGCGAGATCTTCCTCGTCGATGGCCGCAAGTCGCAGGAGATCAGGGTCGGTCATGTCAGTGCTTTTCCGGTCGGGCTCAAGGCCAGAGGTAGTGCGCGAAGATGTCTCGCGCAACCCTCACGCCTTCTCGAGCAAGGATAGACCCGCCTCGGCGAGGCGGACGCTGCGGGTGATGGTTTCCTCAGGCTCGCCGTCCTCGATCAGCCAGCAGACCGAGAGGACACTTTGGCCGACATACCAACCGAGGATGCGCTCACGATCCAGCGCCAGACGCTCGGAGAAGATCGCCACCCGGCGCGCCATGAAGCCGGGATCGGCCTGAAAGGGATAGAAGTCCATCGGATTGCGGATCGATGCGGCGGTCTCGTAAACGGTCTCACCGACGACGCCCTTCGGGTCAATCGCCAGCCATCCGCGCTTTTCGTCGCGAAGGATATTGTCGTGATGAAGGTCGCCGTGGAGGAGGAAGCGCTTTCCCTGTGACGCGGCAAGTTCGCGGAAGACGCCCTCCCCGCGATCGAGGAGACGCTGCGGAAGACGGCGATGAACGCCGCGCGCCCGCTGGCGGGTAAAACCTTGTGCCCAATTCTCCACGGTCGGCCAGCCCGTCGGCACCTTGCCCTGATGGAGGCTCGCGATGATATCGGAGATGATTCCCGTTGCCTCGTCGTCGCGCCCTTCGGCGACGATGGCCGACAGTGGCGTCGCCGGCGTGGCTCGTTCGAGAAGGACGGCGCCACGGTCTTCCCGCAGGACACGAACCGCACCCCGTCCTGCAAAATGGCGAAGAGCGCGCGGGGCGTTCGCCTCATCACTCGCCTCGCCCAAAACTTTCAGAATGGCGGGCTCTCTGCCGCGGCGCACGAATACGAGCCTGGCCGCGCGGGTTTCGATATCGGCGCCGTCGCGCGTCAGTCCCCAGCGCTCGAGATACTCGAGAACGTCCACCTAGCCGGACAGCCGCTCGATCGCGGCACCGCAGGCACCGAGCTTGTCCTCAATGCGCTCGAAACCGCGGTCGAGGTGATAGACCCGGTTGACGATGGTCTCGCCCTCGGCGGCGAGGCCGGCGATGACCAACGATACCGAGGCGCGGAGGTCAGTCGCCATGACCGGTGCCCCGGTCAGCTTGCTTACGCCGGTTATGGTCGCGACCTGCCCGTCGAGATGTATGTCGGCACCCAGGCGGGCGAGTTCCTGCACATGCATGAAACGGTTCTCGAAGATCGTCTCGCGGATGTGGGAGGTACCCTCGGCGCGGCTGACAAGCGCCATCAGTTGCGCCTGAAGGTCGGTGGCGAAACCCGGGAACGGCTCCGTAGTAACGTCAACCGGTGCGAGCCCCTGCCCGTTCCGTGTGACGCGGAGACCGCGATTGGTGGCGGTGATTTCGGCGCCGACCTGGGTCAGGATTTCGATCGGCTTGGAGAGGCTGTCGGTCGTGGCGCCCTCAAGCAGCACGTCGCCACCGGTCATGGTGACCGCCATGGCGTAGGTGCCCGCTTCGATACGGTCGGGCATGACAGCGTGGCGAGCGGCGGAAAGTGTCTCGACACCGTCGATGTGGATCGTCGATGTGCCGGCGCCGGAAATCTTCGCGCCCATCTTTATCAGGCAAGCGGCAAGATCGACGATTTCGGGCTCGCGAGCAGCGTTTTCAATGACGCTTTCGCCTCGCGCCAATGACGCCGCCATCAGTGCCACGTGCGTGGCGCCGACGGTGACTTTCGGGAAAGCGATGCGTGCCCCACGGAGGCGTTTCGGAGCCTTGGCGATGACGTAGCCGGCCTCGATCTCGATGTCGGCACCCAACGTCTTCAGCGCCTCTATGAACAAATCGACGGGACGGGTGCCAATAGCGCAACCGCCGGGGAGCGAAACCTTGGCTTCGCCCATGCGCGCCAGCAACGGGCCGATGACCCAGAAACTCGCGCGCATGCGCGAGACGAGATCGTAAGGCGCGACGGTGTCGACAATGTCCCCGGCCCGCAGCTCGATCGACTCGCCCTGCATCCCATTCTGGCCGGGGCGTTTGCCGAGCACCATGCAATCGACGCCGTGGTTCCCGAGGATGCGCTTCAGCATGGCAACGTCGGCAAGGCGCGGCACGTTGTCGAGCGTCAAGGTCTCCGTGGTCAGCAGTGAGGCGATCATCAGGGGGAGTGCGGCGTTCTTGGCACCGGAAATCGGGATCGTGCCGTTCAAACGGTTGCCGCCGACGATGCGGATTCGGTCCATGAAGGTCGCCCCTTGAGACTGGCTGAAACCGCCCGAACGGCGGTTGCCATGAATCGGGTCTAACGCAGGATTGGGGCTGCAGCAAGGAAAGGCGATGGCGGTGTCAGGGCTTCTTCGGGTCGGCCGTAGCGCGCGCCGGCTTCTTGTTGCCGGCCGCTTTGCGCCGCTTGAGGTTGGCGCGAAGCGCCTCGGCGAGGCGCTCCTCTCGCCGCGCCTTGGCAACGGCTTTCGGATTCTTGCTCGGCCGTAAAAGGCGGCCTTCGTTGTTATCGGCGCCAGTCATGAAATCCCCGCATCCAAACGGCCGTTGCCGCTACTGTCGGCTTGCACGTAGCGACTCCACCGAGCGAGACACCGTTTTATCCCGTGACAAACGAGAGGTCGCAAGCGGCGAAGGCTTCGCTGCCGCGATCGTCGATGATAAGGACGCCGCCTTCGACCGCGCGAATGTCGACGACACGGCCGAAACTCGTCGGCACCCCGGCAACGCCGAAGGCGTAGGAGATCGAGAGCGGCTCATCCGGGCGAAGCGTCACCGTGGTGGGTATGCCGCGAGCGGAGAATGGGTTGTCCGCGGTCGACGCTGCGTGACCGAGGTGGAAGTAGCTGCAGACCTCCTCCAACCCGATGACTCGATCATGGCGCCCATTCCATGGCGCATAGTTCCGTCCGCCATTGCTCATCCAAATAATCGTCGATGGGAGGACACGCGGATTCTTCAGACCGAACCAGACCCAACCCTCGTCGGCGCAAGTTGGAGCGGTCCAGGCGAAGGAAGGCTTCGCATCGGCGACCAGCATCCAGACATCTTCATAGCCGTGCGGTCCGGGATATGTCGTCAGGTCTACCGTACTGCCGGCAGCCGTCGCGGCGGCGGTCAGATCGGTGATCTCCTGCGGGTAGGCGAGCAACGAACGTCCCGCTGGCGGAACCTCGATGGCGCCCGGCGCGGTGCCGGCGAAAATGCGCGGGGCGAAGGCGATCTTCAACGGATACCGTGCATACAACATAGCGTGGTGCGCAACCGGAATGCGGCCGTCGCCGCCCGTGAACGTGTGCCGCTGATAAATCATCGCCTCGCCTGGGCGAAGCGAGACGCGTTTGGTGAGCGTCGCGCCGAGGATCGTCTCGTCCAGAGCCGCCTCGACCCAATCCCGATCAGAGTCACGCCGGAGCCAACGGCCGTTAGCGGAAGCGCCGTGTGCTTCGCCGCCCATGATATCGTTGGCACCGAACGGTGCGCAGAAGAAATCGCCGCGCAACATCCGGATCATCGGCGGCGTGTCCACTGGAAGCGCCTCGTCATGCCAGGGGGCCGTATGCATCGGCCGGATGCTGCGGCCATCCGCGAGCGTGAAGATCACATCCGACAGGTGACCACCGGTCTCGGTGACCGCCAGCGATACCGCGTCAGAGCGGATGGGGAAGGTGTTCATACGCGGGCGACCTTGAACCGCCAGTAGGCGCCGCGAGCGGTTCCCTCCTCGATGCGGATGAGCTCGTTCCACTTGGCCGTCCGCTCGGAACGAGTGACCGATCCGACCTTGACCTGATCGGACATCAATCCAACGGCGAGGTGACTGAGGGTGACGTCTTCGCTTTCACCGGATCGCCCCGACATGACGGTATTCCACCCGTGCGACCTGGCTGTTGCCGACGCCTCGATCAATTCCGTGATCGTGCCGCACTGGTTGGCCTTCAGGAGGACGGCGTTGGACGCGCCAAGGCCGGCTGCCCTGTCGATGCGCTCGCGACTCGTGGTGAGGTAGTCGTCGCCGACGATCTGCACTGTGCGACCGAGACGCCGCATGATCTCGACAAACCCCGGGTCGTCGTCCTCCGCAAGCGGGTCTTCCAGGGACACGATCGGATAGCGCTCACACCACGCGGCAAGGAGATCGATGAGCTCGCCGGCGCCCATGCGCTTGCCGTCGAGTGCGAAGGCGTAGCCCCCTTGGTCGAAGAAGTTGCTTGCCGCGACATCGAGGGCGATGCCGACATCAGTCCCTGCTGCAAAGCCTGCGCCCTCGATTGCTCGTGTAAGGTACGCGAGCCCGTCTTCGTTCCGCGCGAAGTCCGGCCATAGCCCGCCTTCGTCGGAAACTCCCACCAGCGATCTTTCCTTCTTCATCAGTGACGCGGCCGCCATATAGATCTCGGCGACCCACTCGACGCTCTCCGCAAAGCTTGGAGCCTTGATCGGAATGACCAGAAAGTCCTGGATGTCGACCCGCTTTCCAGCATGGGCTCCGCCCCCGAAGATCTGGATCATTGGTGCCGGAATGTGAGGTGTGTCTGGAAGTGCAGCTAGCCGGCGGAGGTGCGCCCAAAGCGGTAGATGCAAATAATTGGCAGCTGCCCAGGCGACCGCCGAGGAAACGGCAACGCTGGCGTTGCCTCCAAGCCGCATCTTCTGGGGCGTGCCATCGAGTTCGATCAGAGCGCGATCGATCGCCGTCTGATCCTGCGCGTCCATGCCGACCAGCCGTGGTGCGATCGTTGTGTTCACCGCGGCAAGCGCTGCGTTGACGCCGTACCCGCCGAGGCGAGCACCGCCGTCCCGGAGATCGAGCGCCTCACGCTTTCCCGTCGATGCCCCAGAAGGAGCAACTGCCCGTCCGGTCGCACCGGATGACAACGCCACGTCCACCTCGACCGTCGGACGGCCGCGGGAGTCCCAAACCTGGCGTCCCTTGACCGAACGAATGATTGCTCCGTCCACGTCAATCGACTCCTTGCTTGCTGGGCTTCAGCGCGCCGGCGATGGCGTCGAAGGTGGCACCCACGAATGTTTGAGCCTCGCCAATAAGGGGAATGGCTATGTCGCGGACCAGTTGCTGCCGCGCCGGCAACAGATACTCGACCGGAGATTTGCCGTCGATGCGCGCAAGCATGAGGAGTGGCAGCAGTGTTGCGGTCCGCTTCTCTAGCTCGCTGCGCATCTCAAATGGGAAATGCCCAAGCCACAGCGAGTTAAATTCCCGAGCCTGAGCCAACAGAGGCTCCGCCAGCTTCGGCATGTGGATCGCCTTCAGCACAAGATGGTTCAGGCAGAACGCGACGTCGAAAACCGGATCTCCATACCATGCGGTTTCCGCGTCGAGGATGACGGGATGGGCGTCACTGCGGCTGACGAGAATATTCTTCGGGCTGAGATCACCATGAACAAGAGCAATCTTCGTAGAGCGCGTCGTCTCAACACATCCGAGGATCCGCGGGGCGAGCGCCGGATACCGACGGGCGACCGTTCTCAGATATGGATCGAGCCGCAGCGCATCAAACAGAGCATCGGTGGGAAATTCCGCCGCGACCTCTTGATCCATCAACGTCGCTCGATGAATCCGGCCGATGACGTTTGCGACCGAGCGCGCAACGAGCGGGTCGCGGCGTCCCGCCAGCAGTTCATCCTTCCACAGCACGTATCGATCGGGCGAAAGATAGGAGAGAAGCGCGATCCCTCGTTCGTGATCCTCGGCGAGCACGTCCGGCGCGGAATGGGGGACGATACTATTGGCACGTCTGAACCAGGCGACCTCGAAGTGGTTGCGCTCGGTCGGAACCTGCCAGTCGTCGGCCACTCTCAGCTTCGTCAGCGCACGCTTGGCGCAATACTCGCGGCCGTCGCTGAGCGTAACTCGAACGATGTCGGAAGAGACCCCACCGGCGAGCGGATGGACCTTGATTCCTCCCGCAGCAGCGATACCCGCATCCGCAAGGATGGAAGGCAGCAACTCTTCCCAGCTGTCTGATTGCATCACTATCGTCGTTGGAGATCCAACCGAGCCAGCGACCTCACAAAGACTTGACGAACTTCAGCCTGGGCTGCGGGTCCTCGTCGTCAGTCCTGCCAATTCAGCGGCTGGCAGACTTGTGATCAAATCCAGCAGTTTCCGCTTCAAGGGGGTATCCCTTATCTCCCGAAGCGCCCGCAAGATTTCGACGTCCACCTGAGCGATGTCGAAGAAGTCCGTCTCCGACCCAGCCTTGGTATCGCCGGTCGCCCCTTCGAAGAAATAGGAGATCTCTACCTCCAATAGCGTCGCGAACTCGAACAGTCGGCTGGCGCTTACGCGGTTGGTGCCCTTCTCGTACTTCTGAACCTGCTGGAAAGTGATGCCGGATGCATCTGCCAGTTGTGTCTGAGACAACTTACGCGATGCCCTCGCCAGGCGAAGCCGCTGGGCAACATGCTTGTCAATTGGATGAATACCGTTCTTAGGCACGACTTTTCCCCACCTACGTTGCACAACTATAGCTGCTGGATAGTAGTTCGTACACCGTCCAACAAGCCGCACCCCGGGGAATAGAGAAGGTTGCAGGTTGTAGACCGCGTTCCGTTACAGCAATAGGATGAATGGTTTGGGAGACGCCAGTTTGGACGCGCTTGTAAAGAGTAGGCCCCGCCTGCAGCTTTTTGGAAACCCGCGCGCTGTGGGTCCGGAGGGACGCACGCTGGCGTTGCCGGCGCGTGCCTACCTCCTCGTTGTCTATATCGTGACGGCTGGTCGTGATTGCGAAGTTACCCGATCACAGCTTGCCAGTTTTCTGTGGCCCGATGCGCAGGACGCGTCTGCCAACCTGCGTCAGTTGCTTGGGCGTCTCAGCGCGGCCCAGAGCCAGGCGGGGTTCAATCTCTTTCGCTTCGACAGATCAACGGTTGCCCTGAATCTGGATGACGTTTCTGTTGACCTCGTGGGCTTCCAGGCGTCCCTTCGCGGGTTGAGTTGGGCTAATTGCCAGGAAGTGCTGGAAAGTTTCCGCGGCGACTTGTTGGAAGGAATAGTCGTCAGGGAAAGTGATCTGGCCATCTGGCTCGATGTCCAGCGCGCTCGTGTCCGCGAGGCGTTCGTGACCGCGTATGCAGGTCTCCTGGACGCGCCCGACGCGCGCGCCAACCCCCGTACAGCGCAGGACGTCGCGTCCCGCCTGCTTGAGATAGATCCCTACCAGGAGTCTGCGTATCGCTCGCTCATGCGCTCGTTCGCCGCCAGCGACCAGTTCGAACTCATTGGTGCGACGTTCGAGAACTGCCGTACCGTGTTGAGGCGCGACCTCGGATCTACCCCGAGCCAGGACACGATCGCCCTCTTCAGCGCCTTGACCTCTCGTCAGCACGCGCGCCCCGTCGGTCGCGCGGGCGAAGATACCATGCCCGGAACGGGCACCGCCGCGGCCGGCGAACGCCGGTTGTGCGGGATGTTCCCAAGACTTGTCGTCCTTGCTCCGCCGCGCGGAGACGTGGAAACGGCGGTATGGGAAATTTCCACACTGATACTGGACGACACCATTATCAGGCTGTGTAGCCTGAAGACCGTCGCGGTCGTGGCCCCGTATACGTCGTGGCAGCTGAGCGGCGGCGCCCTGGACGA
>JAYTZZ010000032.1:0-5681 GCA_043741595.1 Hyphomicrobiales bacterium
CAGGATGAACAGCCGCCGGTAGCCGAACCGGCGCCGCTGATTGGCGAGCTCGCGCAGACGGGCGCGCAGCTCTGTGTCGGGCGGTCGCCGTGAGCGGTACCCCACTCCAAATAGTGCGTCTTGACGTCGTAGTGGGGCTCAACCGCCCAGTCATCCAGAATCAGGATCGGGAGTTTCAGCTTTCGGCGTTCTGTCTGATCAGACTGATTGCTACTTCTCAGAGTGCTGAGAAGCTCATTTGGATCGATGCCTTCTTGGTCTGGCACATACCCGCTCGCGTCGAACGCGAAGACCGAGAACCAAGACAAAGATCGGGGCGCAAAAGCATAGGTATCTTCGGTAGGCGGATTTCCGTTCAGCTCTAGGAAATCGCTCGAGGCGGTCGCTCCAAGAAATCCGAATTCATCCGGGATGCTGATCGTAGCTTCAGTTCCGATCTGTCCAACACCGCTCGTCTGCCACGGCAGCCTTTCAACAGCCGTAACGATTGCGTCATCACCTTGGGCATCTGCAGGAACCCACGAAATCGCAAGCATGCAACAGGCGAGCAATACCGCCAAAATCTTGGTCATAGGCGCCCCCTTGCCCGCGTCAGACGCACGCGAACTCGCGCAGTGGTTGGCGAGACTAGCACCCTGAAGCCAAAGGTGGAACGCCGAACGCCATCGACTTCTCGGTTTTGGCCTTCGCCTTCTTCCTGGCGGGAGCCGGGGGCGTGGCGGCGGCCGCCATGGTTGCGATTTAAGGCAACGGAAACATCCCGCGCTTACAGAATGGAAAGTCGCAGCACTGTGAGGCTGACGTGGAAACTCGCGGCAAACGCGGATCGCTTCTGTATTTCTGGCGCGGCGCTCGTCAAAAGAATTTACGCTGGTGGGCGCCCCTCTGGAGGAAGCCGAAGCCGGCCCCTCCGGTCACGCTCCGCGAGGTCATCCGATTCTTTTTGATCGGCGCCGCAGTCGCGGGAGTGCTCTGGCTTGGATGGAACGTGGTTGCTGCGACGCTGAGGCCGTAACCCCTCCCGGCCCGGCGCTTACGCTTCGGCGTTCGTCACTCGAAACAAGCCACCGGCTTGTTTCGTTCGCTACGCGAACCGCTTCTCACCCCTTCGCGCCTAGTTCGCTTCGGTCTCAAGACGCGAAGCCCTCTCCCTATGGGAGAGGTGACCAACCACCACCTCGCCCTACTCGTCGTTGCTCGCGTTGAGCGCCTCGACGGGGATCGACTTCGCGGTCTTGGCCTTCGCCTTCTTCTTGGCGGGAGCCGCGGGCGCGGCTGCAGCGGCCGCGAGGTCGGCGGCTTCCTTGGCGAGGCGGAGCGCCCGCAGGCGCAAGGTGTTGGCATCGACGCGCTTCGCCTCGGCCTGAACCTCGGTCTGCGCCTTCGCCGCTTCCTGCACGCGCTTCTGCGCCTTGGCGTAGCGCATCTCGGCGTCCGACTTCGAATTATTGGCCAATGTCTTCTCCTGGGCTTGCCTCCCTCATATGGGGAGGCGGAGGCGCCTTGGCGACCCCGGAACCGTGATTCCAAGGGAGTTTAGGGCAAAAGGATGAAGGACGTGGGGGTATTCGGGAGTGGCGGAAAGGCTTGTTTGCGGAGAGTTCCTAACCCCTCACCCCCCCGCGCGTAACTCGCTTCGCTCCTGACGCGCGCGACCCTCTCCCTCCGGGAGAGGTGGACCCCACCCGTCTCCGGGCTTCGCCCGGAGCCACCCTCCCCGGAACGGAGAGGGATAAGCGGAGCGTTATTCGGCGGCGTCGGAAGCGGGATGCTGGCCGAAGCGCTTCTCGACGTACTCGGCCACCATCTTGCGGAAGTCCTCGGCGAGCGTGGGCCCGCGAAGCGTCGCCGCCTTGCGGCCGTCGATGAACACCGGGGCGGCGGGCTGCTCGCCGGTGCCGGGCAGCGAGATGCCGATGTCGGCGTGCTTCGATTCGCCCGGGCCGTTGACGATGCAGCCCATGACCGCGACCTTGAGCGCCTCGACGCCCGGATATTTCTCGCGCCACACCGGCATCGCCTCGGCGAGGTCGGTCTCGATGCGCTTCGCCAGCTCCTGAAAGACGGTGGAGGTCGTCCGCCCGCAGCCGGGGCACGCCGCGACCACCGGCACGAAGGCGCGGAAGCCCATCGTCTGTAGCAGCTCCTGCGCGACGGTGACCTCGCGCGTGCGGTCGCCGCCGGGATCGGGCGTCAGCGAAATGCGGATGGTGTCGCCGATGCCCTGCTGCAGCAGGATGCCGAGCGCCGCGGACGAAGCGACGATGCCCTTCGAGCCCATGCCGGCTTCGGTGAGGCCGAGATGGAGCGCGTGATCGGAGCGCGCCGCGAGCATGGTGTAGCAGGCGACGAGATCCTGAATCTGGCTGACCTTGGCGGAGAGGATGATCTTCGACCGCGGCAGGCCGAGGGATTCGGCATCGGCCGCGGAGAGCAGCGCCGACTGCACGATCGCCTCGCGCATAACCTCTTGCGCCGTCGCGGGCTCGGCAAGTTTCGCGTTCTCGTCCATGAGGCGCGTGAGGAGCGCCTGATCGAGCGAGCCCCAGTTGACGCCGATGCGCACCGGCTTGCCGTAGCGGAGCGCAAGTTCGATCAGCGTCGCGAACTGCGTGTCGCGCTTTTGCCCGAAGCCGACGTTGCCGGGATTGATGCGGTATTTATCGAGCGCCTCGGCCGCGGCGGGATGGTCGGTCAGCAGCGTGTGGCCGTTGTAGTGGAAGTCGCCGATGAGCGGCACGGTGAGGCCGCGGGCGCGGAGGCCGTCGCGGATGTGCGGCACAGCGGCCGCCGCCTCGTCGCGATCGACGGTGATGCGCACGATCTCCGAGCCGGCGCGGGCAAGTGCCGCGACCTGCGCGATGGTGCCGGCGACATCGGCGGTGTCGGTGTTAGTCATCGACTGCACCACCACCGGCGCGCCGCCGCCGACCATGACCTGGGCACCAGCGGGGCCGACCATCACCGGGATGGACGTCCGGCGCGGGAGGGGTGCTGACGTGTACACGTTGGTCACTGACATCGGGCGCAGAGGCCGCGCACCTCGAGCACGCGGAGGCGCGGGAGGAACGCACGCTTTTTCGTCTCGGTGTTGACGAGCGTACCGAGCGTCTCCGACGTAGCTTCGGCAGCGGCGCCGCAATTGTCGCAGATGAGGAAGAGCGTCGCGCCGGGCTCGCAGGATTCGCCGCGGTCGCAGGCGACGTAGGCATTCTTCGATTCGATGCGGTGGGCGAGATTGGCGGTGACCAGAAAATCGAGCGCACGATAGACGGAGATCGGCGCCAGCCGCGCCTCGCCCTCCTCCGCCAGCCGGTCGATGACGTCGTAGGCCGATGCCGGCACGTGGCTTTCGAGGAGCGCGGTCAGCACCTGCCGCCGCTGCGGCGTGAAGCGCAGGTGCTCGCGTTCACAGATAGTCTCGGCATGGCGCAGCGCCTCGGCCTCGCAGCGGGCGTGGTCGTGTTCGCGATGTTCCAGGACCGGGCTGACTTGTCTCATTCCCGGTCGCGGCTGCGCCGCTCCTCGCCTCTTCGAGCCATGAACGTTTCTACCACCTGTGGCGGAGTGCATTGCAATATATAGGATACGGCTCCGTAAACGCGAGGAATCACAGCCATGCTTAAGGGCAAGACGGCGCTGGTTACCGGCTCGACCTCGGGCATAGGGCTGGGGCTCGCCACGGCGCTGGCCCGGGAAGGCGCGAACGTGGTCCTCAACGGGATGGGTGATGCAGCGGCCATCGAGAAAATTCGCGCCGGTCTGGCGAAGGATCACGGCGTTACGGTCACCTATTCGCCGGCCGACATGATGAAGGCCAACGAGATCGCCGCGATGGTCGCCGACGCCGAGAGGCAATTCGGCGCGGTCGACATTCTCTGCAACAACGCCGGCATCCAGCATGTGGCGCCCGTCGACGAATTCCCGGTCGATAAGTGGAACGCGATCATCGCCATCAATCTCACCTCGGCGTTCCTCGCGATCCGCGCGGCGCTACCGAAGATGAAGGCGAAGAAGTGGGGCCGCATTATCAACACCGCGTCGGCGCACGCGCTCGTCGCCTCGCCGTTCAAGTCGGCCTATGTCGCGGCCAAGCACGGCATCGCCGGGCTGACCAAGACGGTGGCGCTGGAAGTGGCGACGCAGGGCATCACTGTCAACGCGATCTGCCCGGGCTACGTCTGGACGGCGATGGTCGAGAAGCAGATCCCCGATCTCGTCAAGAAGCACAACATCACGGCCGAGCAGGCCAAGCGCGACATCATCCTCGAGAAGCAGCCGACCAAGGAATTCGTATCCACCGCCGACGTCGCGGCGATGGCAGTGTTCCTGTGCAGCGATGCGGCAAAGTCGATCACCGGCGCTCTGCTGCCGATCGATGGGGGGTGGGGCGCGGCGTGAGGGCTACGCCATCACCGGCCGGTCGCTCGGCGAGAGGGCTGTCCCGCGCAGGCGCGAGACGATGACCAGAGAGACGATGACCAATCCGGCGATGACGAGCACGCCGCTCTCCCCGCCGATATATTCCATCGTCTCCGGCGATTTCGCCTCGACAAATTCCGACCCGACGTTCCAAAAGAAATTGTAGACCGCGTGGGCGATGGCGACCGGCCACACGCTTCCCGTCCAGACGCGCAGGTAGCCGTAGAAAACGCCGGCGAGCGTCAGCGTGATCAGGAAGAAGGGCACGACGATCATCGGATTGCCGCCACTGTGGTAGAAGGGCGTCAGCAGCATCAGCGGCAGGTGCCAGGCGCCTTGCGCCAAGCCGACAATGAGCATGGCGGGCACGAGGCCGATCGCGGCCAGCCGCGGCAGCATGTATCCCCGCCATCCGACCTCTTCGGTAAATCCGAGCACCACACCCATGGCAAGGCTCACGGCGAGATTGATGACGATGTCCGCCGTCGAAGCACCCATCACGGGGGCGCGGAGCGAAGCCAGCCCGGTGACGATCAGGATCGCATCGCTCACAAGAAGGATGACGGCCGGTCCGAGGATGGCGAGCCACCAGCCGTTGAATCCGAGGCGCGTGACGCCGAGCGACATCCAACCGGCGCGGGATCGCCCCTCGCCCGTGACCACCAGCATCATGATGAGCATCGCGATGGCGGGCGTCAGCATCGTCAGCATCGCGGTCGCTTCGCCGAAGGTCCCGGAGAAAAAGACCGCCAGAATGAGCGCGAGGCCGAGGGCGATGACGTAGAATATCGTGGCTTTAGCGGTACCACTGAGATTGCTGATCATGCCCTGCCCCCGCAGAAACATTTCGATTGGTGCAGGCTACAGTAGCACGCCTCAATCACCGGCACGGTGCCGCCGATCGATGGGGGATGGAAGGCGCTCTGGGAGCCCATCGCCGAAAGCGAAACTGAATTTGACAACGGAGTTTGGGCGAGTGCGCGATCAATCAGGCCGCAAACCGGTGCGTTCACCGAACAGGCAGCATGCCGATGCCCAACCGTCATAGCCGCTCCACCTGACGCGACACCACTTAAGACTGTAGCCCGCCAAAAGCTCACATGTCGAAACAATGACACCGTGGCTTCCAGGGGGCATGGCGGTTACGATTGCAGCAGTCGTGCCGGTGATCCTCCCCCATTGAAGTGGTCCGCCCTGATGTATGGCTTTGAGCCAGAAGGAGGACCCCGATGCCGAAGAAGAGACACCATCCCGAAGAG
>JAYTZZ010000033.1:0-13100 GCA_043741595.1 Hyphomicrobiales bacterium
ATGATCATCATCGAGTTCGGCCCGACGACGAGCTTGGTATTGTCACGGAACTTCACCTGCGCCTCGCCGATCGGACCGGTGATGATGCGATCGCCGGCAAAAATCGGCGCTTCGACCATTAACGTCCGCTTGCCGGTCTCGCCGTCGGCTTCCGATTGCTGCACGACGGCAAGGACGACGCCGCTTGGCTGGGCCAGAGCCGGACCCACCATTGCCGCGCAAGCCATTGCTGCGCCTAAGAAAATCCGTGTTGCCGTGTTCATGACCGCTGATCCCTATTGCGAGGCAGCCTGCCCCTTGGCGATCACAGATTGTGTCACCGGCCAACATTTACCATAGGTGATTCTGTGACCGAGGACACAGCCAGATGGCGCGAAGGCCACTGTAAACCCTCGTTCCTTCCGAGCCTGGGTTATCCCCTCAATCCTTCGGACTCCGAATCTCTTTAGACGCAAGAACGGAATTTGCGGAGATCGCGTTGACGCTCCAAACCGACTCGCCATAGCGTCACCCAAGCGTCACGTTTGACGTTCCGGCGAGCGTGTTCCGCTTCCCCGGGTCTTTCACAAATAGCGTTCCGGTTTTCGAGCTCGTTGCGGGCGTTTTCGCTGTGCTCCGGGAAGAGGAAAATGACCCTCTTTTTGTTGCGGATTGGGCGAAATTGTCACTCGGGCAAAGCTGGTAATCGGCCCGGATTAAGCTATATTTAGTGTTTCCGGCTGATGTTGGCACAAGAGCTGGGGGTTTTAGCCCCGGTCAGGGTCGGGCGCGAACAGTTCGAGTCGGAATCGGTACTGACAGGTTTCACACGGATCCTAGGATCATATTGTTCTGCGCTTGGATTGACGGCGCGGATCGCAGATTGAACGGTTGGGGCAACGGATATGCGGATCGAGCGGCGCTACACCAAGGCTGGCCAGTCGGCCTATGCGGGAATCGAGTTCCGGACGACCAAGAGCGAGATCAAGAATCCCGACGGCTCGATCGTCTTCCGGCTCGACGACATCCAGGTTCCCTCAAGCTGGAGCCAGGTGGCGAGCGACATCCTTGCCCAGAAATACTTCCGCAAGGCCGGCGTTCCGACGCGCCTGAAGCGGATTGAGGAGAACTCCGTCCCCTCGTGGCTCTGGCGCTCCGTACCCGACGAAGCCGCCCTCAAGGGCATGGCGCTGCCCGAGCGCACCACCTCCGAGCATGATTCGCGCGAGGTTTTCGACCGCCTTGCCGGCACCTGGACCTATTGGGGGTGGAAGGGCGGCTATTTCGATTCGGAGGAGGACGCCCGCGCCTTCTTCGACGAACTCCGCCACATGCTTGCCACGCAGAAGGCCGCGCCCAACTCGCCGCAGTGGTTCAACACCGGCCTTCATTGGGCTTACGGCATCGATGGCCCGAGCCAGGGCCATTACTACGTCGATCACAAAACTGGCCGGGTCGCGGCGTCGGCTTCCGCCTACGAGCACCCGCAGCCGCACGCCTGCTTCATCCAGGGCATCTCCGACGATCTCGTCAACGAAGGCGGGATCATGGACCTGTGGGTGCGCGAAGCCCGTCTCTTCAAGTATGGCTCCGGCACCGGCTCCAACTTCTCGGCGCTCCGCGGTGAGGGCGAAAAGCTCTCCGGCGGCGGCAAGTCGTCCGGCCTCATGTCCTTCCTCAAGATCGGCGATCGCGCCGCCGGCGCCATCAAGTCGGGCGGCACCACGCGCCGCGCCGCCAAGATGGTAGTGGTCGATGTCGATCACCCGGACATCGAAAAGTACGTCAACTGGAAGGTGAAGGAGGAGCAGAAGGTCGCCGCCCTCGTCACCGGCTCGAAGGTCGTCGCCCAGCATCTGAAGGCGATCATGAAGGCGTGCCTCAACTGCGAGGGGCCCGGCGATTCGTGTTTCGATCCCGCCAAGAACCCGGCGCTGAAGCGCGAGGTGCGCGCCGCGCGCAAGGCTCAGGTGCCGCAGAACTACATCCTGCGCGTCATCCAGTTCGCCAAGCAGGGCTACACCGACATCGATTTCCCGACATACGACACCGACTGGGACTCGGAGGCGTATCTCACCGTCTCCGGCCAGAACTCCAACAACTCCGTCCGCGTGACCGACGAGTTCCTCCGCGCTGTCGAGCAGGACAGCAAGTGGAACCTCAACGCCCGCATCGGCAACAAGGTGATGAAGACACTCGACGCCCGCGAGTTGTGGGAGACGATCGGCAACGCCGCCTGGCAGTCGGCCGATCCCGGCATCCAGTTCCACACCACCATCAACGACTGGCACACCTGCCCTGAGTCGGGGCCGATCCGCGCCTCCAATCCGTGCTCGGAGTACATGTTCCTCGACGACACGGCCTGCAATCTCGCGTCGCTGAACCTCATGCAGTTCCGCGACGCCGATCGCCGCTTCGACGTCGACGCCTTCGAGCATGCCTCGCGGCTGTGGACCGTCGTGCTGGAAATCTCAGTGATGATGGCGCAGTTCCCGTCGTACCGGATCGCGCAGCTTTCCTACGAGTACCGCACCCTCGGCCTCGGCTACGCCAACATCGGCGGCTTGCTCATGTCCGACGGCGTTCCGTATGACTCGAAGGAAGGCCGCGCCATCGCCGGGGCGATCACCGCGCTGATGACCGGCACGTCCTACGCCACCTCGGCGGAGATGGCCGGCCAGCTCGGCCCCTTCCCCGGCTTCGCCAAGAACCGCGACGCGATGCTCCGCGTCATGCGCAACCATCGCCGCGCGGCCCTTGGTGAGGCGCAGGGCTACGAGGGGCTGCACGTCAATCCCGTGCACCTCGACGCCGCCTCCTGTCCCGACGACCGGCTCGTCGCCCATGCGCAGGCTGCGTGGAACAAGGCGGTCACGCTCGGCGAGGAGCATGGCTATCGCAATGCGCAGGCCTCCGTCATCGCGCCGACCGGCACGATCGGTCTCATCATGGATTGCGACACCACCGGCATCGAGCCGGATTTCGCCCTCGTCAAGTTCAAGAAGCTTGCCGGCGGCGGCTACTTCAAGATCATCAACCGCGGCGTGCCGGAGGCGCTCCGCGCGCTCGGCTACAAGGAAAGCGAGATCACCGAGATCGAGCTTTATGCCGTCGGTCACGGGTCGCTGCGTCAGGCGCCGGCGATCAACCACGCCACGCTCCAGGCCAAGGGCTTCACCGAGGACGTGCTGGCGAAGCTCGAAGCCGGTCTCGCCACCGCCTTCGACATCAAGTTCGCGTTCAACAAGTGGGCGCTCGGCGAGGAGTTCCTGAAGAGCCTCGGCATCACCAGCGAACAGCTTGCCGATCCGGTGTTCGATCTCCTCACCCACCTCGGCTTCTCGAAGAAGGACATCGAGGCGGCGAACCTTCATTGCTGCGGGGCGATGACGCTGGAAGGCGCGCCCGGTCTCAAGGACGAGCACCTGCCCGTCTTCGATTGCGCCAATCCCTGCGGCCGTCTCGGCAAGCGCTTCCTGTCGGTCGACAGCCACATCAACATGATGGCGGCGGCGCAGCCGTTCATCTCCGGCGCGATCTCCAAGACGATCAACATGCCGAACGACGCCACCGTCGAGGATTGCAAGAGCGCCTACATGGCCTCGTGGAAGCTGGCGCTCAAAGCCAGCGCGCTCTACCGCGACGGCTCCAAGCTGTCGCAGCCGCTGAACTCGCAGATCCTCGCCGATGACGACGAGGATGCCGACGAGGCGGTCGAGCAGTTCATGGCCAAGCCTGCCACAGCGCGCGTCGAGCAGATTGCGGAGCGCCTGGTGGAACGCATCGTCGAGAAGGTGGTGCGCGATCGCGAGCGCATGCCCAATCGGCGCAAGGGCTACACACAGAAGGCCGTGGTCGGCGGCCACAAGGTGTATCTCCGCACCGGCGAATACGACGACGGTCGCCTCGGCGAGATCTTCATCGACATGCACAAGGAAGGCGCTGCCTTCCGCTCGGTGATGAACAACTTCGCCATCGCCATCTCGCTCGGCCTGCAATACGGCGTGCCGCTTGAGGAATACGTCGACGCGTTCACCTTCACCCGCTTCGAGCCTGCCGGCTTCGTCCAGGGCAACGACACCATCAAGAACGCCACGTCGATCCTCGACTATCTCTTCCGCGAGCTGGCGATCTCCTACCTCGATCGCCACGATCTCGCCCACGTCAACCCGGGCGACATCGGCGCGACCGCCATCGGCTCGGGCGAAAGCCAGGGCAAGGCCCCGCCGGAGGCCTCCGTCTCCCACGGCCTCGTCCGCGGCAAGCCTCGTCTGGTCGACACGACCGCTGTCGCCTCCTCTCGCGAAGCCGGTGACGCGGTAACTGCCGCACCCTCCACCGCTCATCCCCGCGCAAGCATGCCCTCGACCGCGATCGGGGGCGGGGACCCAGGGGCTGCAACGGCTCGCGGTGGAAACGTCACCTCGATCGGCGCGACCGCGTTGAAGGTCGGCCTCGCGGAGCCTGTCGCGCTGCCGAAGGCCAAGCCGGCCGAAAGCACCGCGCGTGCCGACACCCTCGCGGTGAAGTCCGACGCCGGTCTCGCCTTCAAGCCGGCGGGCACGAATGCCAAAGCTGACGGTCCGTCGAAGGCCGATCGCTCTGCGGCGGCGCGCATGGCCGGCTACCAGGGCGATGCCTGCGGCGAATGCGGAAACTTCACGCTCGTCCGCAACGGCACCTGCCTCAAGTGCGATACCTGCGGAAGCACAACGGGGTGCTCGTAGATCATCGCTTGACTTCCGTTTCTTGATCGATAAATTGGTCGAGAAACGGAAGTGAGGCGACTATGACTATCATCCACGACACTCCGGCCGCGGCGCTGCGCCGATTGGCCGAACTCGGCGTTGCCCCAGAGGCAATTCAGTCTGCCGTTGTTGCCGGGCATGTCGCTCGCATCACGTGTACTGAAAACGACCCTCCGTTCATTCCCGGCACCGAGGCTTGGCGAATGGTGGTTGTGACGCTGCGCCAAGAATTGTTGCCGCGCGGCTGGCGGAAGGCAGACCCCGGTAATTTCTCGCTAGTTATCAATGACGCGCGCAAAATCAACATCGTCGTGGCCAGCGCCGACGGCCTTACAAGCCGTGCTCATGGATCACCGCGGACGAACTCGCTCAAGGGCCTTTACACCGAGGCGGCGACGGTCCGGAACTGCATCGAAAGCGATTTTTTCCCAGAGACCTTCGACGATCAGATCAAGGCGGTGGCGGCGTCACTGCAGTATCCAACGTGGGTTCTCCTGATCTTCATCACCGACGATGAGTACCGCGCCGAGTTGTCTTTGCCTGAGGCGATGGACGACGGGCAGATCACTGAGTGGCGTGAGCGTATTTTCATTCCACATACGCCTGGCTCGGGAGGGCTGTCCATCGAAGCCCCCGACAGCGACGAAGGTGCCATTGATGTCCCAGTACTCCGACGGGCGTAGCGTATGTTCTATGCGTCAAGACTTACCGTAGCCCGACAGAGAGTAGGGCTTACGAAGAAAGAGCTCGCATTGCGTGTTGGGGTTGACGCCCGCGCAATATCCGGCTTCGAAGCCGGCGAGTACGTGCCTACAGACGAGAACCTAATTCGCATTTCTCAGACATTGGAGTTTCCCCGAGATTTCTTTGAGGGGGACGAGATCGAGCTATTGGACACTCACGCGGTCAGTTTTCGATCACTTTCACGAATGACGGCGAGGCAGCGTAACGCGGCTGTGTCGGCTGGATCGATTGCTTTTCTGTTGTCGGATTGGGTGGACAAAGAGTTTGAGTTGCCTCCGCCTGATTTGCCTGACTTTGGTGGCGCCACACCCGAGGCGGCCGCTTTGTCGCTACGCCAAGATTGGGCACTTGGAGAACGTCCGATCAAAAATATGATCCATTTGCTCGAGGCTAAGGGTATTCGAGTTTTTTCCTTGGCTGAGAATTGCGTTGAGGTCGATGCCTATTCAGTTTGGCGCGGCGTTCGTCCGTTCGTGTTTCTCAATATGGGAAAGTCAGGGGAGCGTCGTCGCTTCGACGCCGCGCACGAATTGGGGCACTTGGTACTCCACAGCCACGCGAGTCCAAATGGGCTCGAAGCGGAGAAAGAAGCGCACGCGTTCGCTTCTGCGTTCCTAATGCCCACTGCAAGTATGAAAGCAATCGGTCGGATCGTTCCAACTCTTGACTACGTCATTCGTCTCAAGAAAATCTGGGGTGTCTCTGCTGCCGCTATGGCTGTTCGCCTGCATGAGTTGGCGCTTCTCACTTACTATCACTACAATCGATTGTTCGTGGAATTATCGCGGAAGGGCTTTCGGACGAATGAACCTATGGGCATCAAGCCCGAGGCGTCTCAGATTTGGCAGAAAGTGTTCGCCGCCTTGAGGCGCGAGGGACGTGGCCCAAATCAACTTGCAAATGAACTTAGTTTGCCAGTGAACGAATTGGTGAAGCTTGTATTCGGCCTCGTGACGGTGGGACTTCAAGTGAACATGGGGGTGACGACAACCACGACCAGAGCTGTTGGCCTACGACTCGTAAGATAGCCATCGCCGGTGGGCGGAGTTAGCCAAGCGCATTCCTCCGAGTAGGCTCCGCCATTTGCACCCTGGGAGGCACGGCCGCCTACCCCTCCACCAGCTCCTTCAAATTCCCGAATACCTTCTTCCAGATTTCCTCCGAGGCGGCCTTCGCCTTTTCGCTGGGGAGATTTGACTCGGCGACGGAGAGTTCCGTGCCGCCGTTCGTCTCCTTCAGCGTGTAGGTCACCGTCTCGTAGTTTTCGGGCTTGTCGGGTTTGCCGGAGCCTGAGCTCCAGTGGGTGTGCACCAGCCGCTTCGGCGCCTCGATATCGACGATGACCCCTTTGTCCTCGTAGGGCTTGCCGTTGTATTCGCCGCGGTGGACGAGCGTGCCCCCCTTCTTCCAATCGCTCTCGGTATCGACGCCGAGAAACCATTTCTTGATCAGCTTCGGCGTGGTCAGCGCTTCCCAGACCTTTGGGGCCGGCGCGTTGATCGTGATCGAAGTCATGGCGTTACTCCTGGCTTTCGGAAAATTGGCAAGCGTCGCTTGCCGCCGTTTGTGACAACACCCCATTCATTGGATTGTTCCCGCGGTTGCCGAATCCCCGGCGGGTGATACGGTCCCCGCCCGCCTGCCTCAAAGCCCAAAGAGCCCGCCCATGCCCTTCTCCGTCTACGACGCAACTGTGCCCGTCTACACGCGTCTGCTTACGTTCATGGCCACCAACCTCGACAAAGCCGCCGCCTACGCCACGGCGAAGAAGGTCGACCCGGCGGTCCTCATCACCGCCCGCCTCTATCCCGACATGTGGTCGGTCGCGGAGCAGGTACGCGCCACCTGCAGCCACGTCGTGCGCGGCACCGCGCGTCTCGCCGGCGTGCCGATCCCGACCTTCGACGGCAAGGATGCGACCTTTGATGACCTCAAGGCGCGGATCGCGTGGGCGATCGCTCATATCAAGGGCCTCGACCCGAAGGCGTTCGCCGGCGTTGAGGACAGGACGATCGTGTTCCCGTCGGGCGACACCGAGCGGCGGATGTCGGGCAGCGAATACCTGCTGACGTTCTCGCTGCCGAACTTCTATTTCCACCTGACGACCGTCTACGACATCCTCCGCCACAACGGCGTGCCGCTGGTGAAGGACGATTTCATGGGCGGCTGACGTCGCGCGCCAGCGCCTTGTCCTTGCCTTGAAGTGCCGCCACTATCGCGGGTGACGGGCGTTTCGCGCTCTCTTTCGGAGGCTGGATGACGGGCACGTTCCTGCGGAGGGCCGCCTGCGGCCTGTTGATCCTCGCCGCGTTTCCTGCTTACGCCGCCCCCGCCCCGCAGACCGTCGCCGACATGCTCACTGCGGCGGTCGCCGCCAGCGGCCAGGCGACTTTCACCTATGACAGCGTCACCGGCGAAGGCGACACCGTCACCCTCGCTGGCGCCAAGCTCACCGCCACGGACGGCACTGTCGCCAGCGTTCCGTCGCTCATCCTGACGGGCGTTGCCGAGCGTACCCCCGGCGGCTTCACTGCCGCCCGCGTCACCGCCGATCAGGGCACCGCTACCGGCCACGGCGAAACGACGACGTGGGCGACCGCAGCGCTTGAAGGCGTGATCGTCCCATCCGCCGACGAGGTGAAGGCGCGCGCCAGGATCCGGCCGTTCGCAAAAGCCACGGCTGGCACGATCAACATCTCCGGCGCCGATCTTGCCGCGCCCGTCGACGTGGCGAGCGTCACCGTCGAGGTCGGTGACGTGGTCGAAGGCAGCCCCAGCGCCATCCAGATGCACGCGACGGGCGTCCGCCTGCCGGCGGCGCTCCTCAGCAACTCGCTCTTCAACGCCGTCATCGTCATGCTCGACTACAAGGCGTTCCTCGCAGATATCACGTTTGACGGCGAATACGACACCACCGCCGATACGGTCGCTGTCCGCGCGCTCACCATTGACGCCGCGACCGTCGGCAAGATTACCCTCGCCGGCAAGGCCAGCGGATTTTCCGTCAAGGGTCTGACGACCCCGGAAATGTCGAAGGAAGCCCGTGCCAACGCGCGTCTCGACAAGCTCACCGTGCGGCTCGACAACGCCGGCTTCGTCGAGCGTTTGCTTGACAAGCAGGCGGAGATGCTCGGCGGCACGCGCGACGACGTGCGTTCGCAGATGGTCGACTTCATGCTGCCGTTCGCGCTCAGCTTCGTCGACAACGTTGCCTTCCGGGATCAGTTCCTCGCGGCGACGGCGACCTTCCTCAAGGACCCGCGCTCGCTCACCATCACCTTCTCACCGGAGAAGCCGGTGCCGCTTGGGCAGGTCATGCGCACCGCCGCCCGGTCGCCGGCCTCCCTCCCCGATCTCTTGACGCCGACGGTCGAGGCCAACAACTAGACGAACGAAAGTACGATGCGGCTGGTGAAATTTCGGAATTCCTGCGCGGCAGTCGTCGCCCTCGTCGTGTTGTCGGCGCACCCGGCTGCGGCGGAAGAGCCGGTGGAGACGTCGATCAAGGCGTGGATCGCCGCGATCGACGCGTCGCCCGATTGGCGCGCGACCTACGGCGGCCTCACCGTCGATCCAACGAGTGGGCGCGCCACCCTCGCCGGCCTGTCAGTCGAGAGCGAGACCCCCGGCTTCAGCCTCACCTTCGGCAGCATCGCCATCAACGGCTTTCGCGCAACATACGATGACACGTTCGCGGCCAAGAGCATCGACCTCGTCGGCGGAGAAATCCGCGCCGGCATCCTCTCCGTCCTCGCCACAAGCGCGACTCTGACCGCGCCCGTCCTGCCGACCACTGGCGGTTTCGCATGGGACGACGCGCGTCCGTTCGTCGCGATGGTCAAAGCTCTAGCCCCGCTTGCCAGGGTCAAGATGGAACGCGCCAGCGCCGGGACCATCGTCGTCACAGAAACCCTGCAAAGCGTGACGACACGCACCACCTACGATCAGGTCAAGCTCGATGGCTGGAACGGTGCGAAAATCCGAGCCATCAGCGCCGGCCCGCTCCGCACCGATTCGCCCGCCGTCGACCCGCTGGTCACGCTCGCCGCGCGCAGCGCCGAGACCCGCGACATCGATCTCGACGCCTTCCTCGCCGTCTATGACCCTGATCGCTACATCGGCGGCGTTGGCGATCGCGTATGGCACACGGCCGTCGGCCGCGCGGTCTACCGCGACGTCGCCATCACCCACGCGGGAATCACCCTCAACATCGGCGGCGCATCGCTGGAGGATTTCAAGGTTCGCCAGCCGAAGGCGCCGCCCCTCGAGGCGCCCGCCGACCAACCGCCGATGACGGGAGCGGCGGCGGTCCTCCATCAACTCGAACTGCTTTCTGCGTACGGCGTCGGCCGCTTTGCCATCCGCGATCTCGATATCAAGCTGACCGACCGCGACAAGCTGCATCTCGGTGGCCTGTCCTTCGCCGATCTGTCGACCGACGCCATCGGTGCGTTCGCAATCGATGACATGGAAGCCTCGGGAGCCGGTCAGGGCACGGTCAAGATCGGCCGCTTCGGGTTTGGCGGTCTCGCGCTGCCGCCCATCGAGACGCTGAAGGCGGCGGTCGCCGCCTATGAAGCAGGTAGCGACATCGACACCAGCTCCCTCATCCCACCGCTGTCCTTTGTAGAGGCGGCCGGCATCGACGTGGCGATTGCGACGTTGCCGGCGGTGCAACTCGGGCGCTTCCGTGTCGACCTCGGCCGGTACGTCGGCAAGGTACCGACGACGATTGTCGCCGATCTCGCCGGCGCCGACTTCCCGGCGACCATGATCCCCAGCGATCGTGCCCGCGGCCTTCTCGGCACCTTCGGCTACGACCGCGTCCGCCTCGATGGCGGAGTGAAGATCGACTGGAGTCCGTCGGGGGAGATCGCGGTCAAGGAGTTCCGCCTCGCCATGAAGGACGTCGGCGGCCTCTCGGGCGATGCCGACCTCACCGGCCTGACGCCCGCGGATGCCGAGCACATGGCTGATCCCACCGCCGCGCTCGACAAGCTCACGCTGAAACGCGCGGCGATCACCTTCACCGACGACTCGGTTGTCGGCCGCGTGATCGGCGCTCAGGCGGAACGGCTCAAGGTCGACCCGGTGAAATTCCGCGAGCAGTTCGCCAACGGCCTGCCGTTCATGCTGACGTTCCTCGGCGACCGCGCCCTTCAGGCGCAGCTTACGCCGGTGCTGCAGACGTTCGTGAAAACCGGCGGGTCGATTGCTGCCACCGTCGCACCCAGCGCGCCCCTCGCCTTGTCGGCGCTGGCGCTTGCCGCGCAAACCTCGCCGTTCAGTCTTTTCGGATTGCTGTCGGCTACGATCACCGGCACCGCCGGCACGGCCCCGGCTCCGCCCCCCGCCAACGACATCCGCAAGAGCATCGAGCCGGCGAATTAGGTCGTCGGCGCGTGCCTACTTCGGCAAATCCAGCCTGATGTGCAGCTCGCGGAGCTGCTTCGCCGTCACTTCCGAGGGCGCGTTCATCATCAGATCCTCGGCGCGCTGGTTCATGGGGAAGAGCGTCACCTCGCGGAGGTTCTCCTCCCCGCAAAGGAGCATGACGATGCGGTCGATGCCCGGCGCGATGCCGCCGTGGGGTGGTGCCCCGTAGGTCAGCGCGCGCAGCATGCCGCCGAACTTCTCTTCGAGGATGTTGTCGCCGTAGCCGGCGATGTTGAACGCCTTCCGCATGATCTCGGGCACGTGATTTCGGATCGCGCCCGACGAGAGCTCGACGCCGTTGCAGACGACATCGTACTGGATTGCCTTGATGGCGAGGATGGTTTCCTTGTCCGCCGGGTCGAGCGCCAGGAACTCGTCGTGCGCCAAATTCGGCATGGAGAACGGGTTGTGGGAGAAGTCGATCTTCTTCTCCTCCTCGCTCCACTCGTACATGGGGAAATCGACGATCCAGCAGAATGCGAATTGGTTATCGTCAACGAGATTGAGGTCACGCCCGACCTTGGTCCGCGCAGCGCCGGCAAATGCGGTGAATTTCTCCGGCCGCCCGCACACGAAGAATACGGCGTCGTTCGAGTGCAAATTCAGCTTGGTGCGAATGGCATCGGTGCGCTCCGGTCCGATGTTCTTCGCCACCGGCCCCGCGCCATCAAATGTCCGCTCTACGAAAGTCGCCAAACCGGGATTTGACGTGCTCTCAATGATGGAGCGAAAGAAGATGTAACCGAGGCCCGGCTGCCCCTCGCCCTGCGCCCATGAATTCATGCGGTCGCAGAAGGCCCGGTTGCCGCCGGTCGGCGCGGGGATCGCCCATACCTCGACCTTCGGGTCCGCCGCGATCTGGCCGGCGAATACCTTGAAGCCCGAATCGCGGAAATGCTCGGTGACGTTCTGCATTTCGATCGGGTTGCGCAGGTCCGGCTTGTCGGAACCGTACTTCCGCATCGAATCCGCATACGCGATGCGCGGGAATTTCGGCGTGACCGGTTTGCCGCCGCCGAATTCGACAAACAGGTCGCGGAGCACCGGCTCGACCGCCTGGAACACGTCCTCCTGCTCGACGAAACTCATCTCGATGTCGAGCTGGTAGAACTCGCCGGGCGAGCGATCGGCGCGGGCGTCCTCGTCGCGGAAGCACGGCGCGATCTGGAAATAGCGGTCGAAGCCCGCGATCATCGTCAACTGCTTGAATTGCTGCGGCGCCTGCGGCAGGGCGTAGAATTTTCCCGGATGCAGCCGCGAGGGCACCAGGAAGTCGCGCGCGCCCTCCGGCGAAGAGGCCGTCAGGATCGGCGTCTGGAACTCGAAGAAACCGGCGCCGGTCATACGCCGCCGGATCGACGAGATGATCTCGGCCCGTTTGAGGATGTTCCGGTGCAGCTTGTCGCGGCGGAGGTCGAGGAAGCGGTATTTCAGCCGCGTCTCTTCCGGGTATTCGGCGTCGCCGAAGACCGGCAGCGGCAGCTCGGCAGCCGCGCTCAGCACCTCGATCTCGCTCGCGAACAGCTCAACCGCCCCCGTCGGCAGGTCTGCGTTCTCGGTCCCGGCCGGCCGCGGCCGCGCCTTACCGTCGACCCGGATCACCCACTCGGAGCGCACGGTTTCGGCGACCTTGAACGCCGGGCTGTCAGGGTCGGCGACCACCTGGGTCAGGCCGTAGTGGTCGCGAAGGTCGATGAACAGCAGCCCGCCGTGGTCGCGCACGCGATGCACCCAGCCCGACAGGCGCACGGTCTCGCCGACGTTCTCCGGGCGGAGCGCCCCGCAGGTGTGGCTTCGATAGCGATGCATGAGAATACCCCGGGAAATGCCCGGAATCGGGCCGCAAAAGCGCATGTTTTCAGGCCGGGCGAAAAGCACATGGGGCCTGCGGATTGTCAAGGCGAACAACCCCGCCTGTGGCGAATCGGCCACAGCGAGTCGCCCGCTAACTCCTTGAGTCAGCTAGCAAAAAAAATCATCTGCGACGTGTCTTTCTGGCTAGCGACAAGGCCCTCGTCGCGGGCTATTACGATGGGCATGTCCATCATCACGAACACCGCCGATCTCGCGGCCGCTTGCAAGCGGATGGCGCGGTTCGAGATGGTCACCATCGACACCGAGTTCATGCGAGAGACGACGTACTGGCCGAAGTTGTGCGTCATTCAGATGGCGAGCCCGGAAGAGGCCGTAATT
>JAYTZZ010000034.1:0-5672 GCA_043741595.1 Hyphomicrobiales bacterium
GCTCGATCTCATCGACCGCGCCCAATTCATCGTCGCCGACCGGCCGTTAGCACTGGATGCGGCGGCGAAGGTACTCGTAACGAGCGAGGCGCGGGCAATCCTCAGGCGGCTGCTGCCGATCCTTTCCGCGCTTCCCGATTGGTCGGTCGCCGCCACCGAGGAAGCGGTGAAGGCGTTCGCCGAGGCAGAGGGACTAAAACTCGGCGCGGCGGCGCAACCGCTACGCGCGGCACTGACCGGCCGGACCGCTTCGCCGGGAATATTCGACGTACTCGTGATCCTCGGCCGGGAGGAGAGCCTCGCCCGAATATCCGATCAAGGCGGCGATTGAGCACGGTCGGCGGGCGCCCTATCTCTCCGCGGAACGCAATACATTCCTGGACGCGCATGGACTTGTTGCGGCGCAACAAATATAATGCGTCGTTCTGTTTTCTCAGCGAAATGACAAGAAAAGGCGGTTGGTCATGGCCAGCGTGAGCAGAATGGATGATCACAAAGCGCCAGGGGAAACCGCCAAGCTGACCATCGGCAAGGAAAGCTGGGATCTTGCCGTGCGCAAAGGCACGATCGGCCCCGACGTCGTCGACATTCAATCGCTCTACGCCGACACCAAGCGTTTCACCTACGATCCGGGCTTCACCTCGACCGCGGCTTGTGAATCGAAGATCACGTTCATCGACGGCGACGAAGGTATCCTTCTCTATCGCGGCTACCCCATAGAGCAGCTCGCCGAGCACGGCGACTTCCTCGAGACCTGCTACCTGCTTCTCTATGGCGAACTACCGACGCCGGCGCAGAAGGCCGACTTCGACCATCGCGTGACCTATCACACGATGGTCCACGAGCAGATGAGCCGCTTCTTCACGGGATTCCGCCGCGACGCCCACCCAATGGCGATCATGTGCGGCGTCGTCGGCGCGCTCTCGGCTTTCTATCACGACTCCACGGATATCGGCGATCCGCACCAGCGCATGGTGGCGAGCCTTCGCCTCGTCGCCAAGATGCCGACGATCGCTGCGATGGCGTTCAAGTATCACGTCGGCCAGCCGTTCGTTTATCCGCTGAACGCGCTCGACTACGCTTCCAATTTCCTGCGCATGTGCTTCGCCGTGCCGTGCGAAGAGTACAAGGTGAACCCGGTGCTCTCACGCGCCATGGATCGCATCTTCATCCTCCACGCCGACCACGAACAGAACGCCTCGACCTCGACGGTGCGGCTCGCCGGTTCATCGGGCGCCAATCCGTTCGCCTGCATCGCGGCCGGCATTGCGTGTCTCTGGGGACCTGCCCACGGCGGCGCCAACGAAGCCGCGCTCAACATGCTGCAGGAAATCGGCACGGCGAATCGCATCCCCGAATACATCGCCCGCGCAAAGGACAAGAACGACCCGTTCCGCCTGATGGGCTTCGGCCACCGCGTCTACAAGAACTACGATCCACGGGCGAAGATCATGCAACGCACCTGCCACGAGGTGCTGGCTGAACTCGGCGTCCAGGACGATCCGCTGCTCGAGGTCGCGTTGGAACTGGAGCGCATCGCGCTGACCGATGAGTACTTCATCGAGAAGAAGCTCTATCCGAACATCGACTTCTATTCCGGTATCACTCTGAAGGCGCTGGGCTTCCCGACGACGATGTTCACGGTGCTTTTTGCCGTGGCGCGCACTGTTGGCTGGATCGCCCAATGGAAGGAAATGGTAGAGGACCCGTCGCAGAAGATCGGCCGGCCGCGCCAGCTCTACACCGGCGCCACACGCCGCGACTACGACCCGATCTCCAAGCGCCGCTAGGCGTCGCGCGGGCCGGCGATGGCGCCGGGGCGCTTCCGCATCGATGCCAGCACGATCTCCGCCGCGCGGCTTGACGGTGTGCCGTGGTCGAGGGCCATCAGCGACTCCAGCCGGCCAAATGCCTCAAGTTGCTTTGCGCGTTCAGGCGTCTCGCTGAGGAGCGGCAGGAGCGCGGCGGCGAGCCGTTCCGGATTGGCGTCGTTGTCGAGGAACTCCGGGATCGCGTTTTCATCGAGGATGAGGTTTGGCAGCACGATCGAGTCGGCCTGAAGGAAAGGCTTCAGAGCGCGCAAGAACGCGTCGACCCGGTAAGCCACCACCATCGGCACCCCGGACAGCGCCAGCTCAAGTGTGACGGTTCCAGAAGCAGCGAGCGCCACGTGGGCTCTCCGGAAAGCGGCGTGGGTCGCGGCCTCCCCTTCAACGATCGTCGGCTGAATCGGCCAACCGGCCGCGCGACCGCGTATTTCTGCCGCAAGGTGCGACACGGCCGGCAGAATGACCTCGACCGGACCGAATAGCTTGGTGACAAGCGCGATCGTTTCGCCAAACCTGTCCATCAGGCGTCCGACCTCGCTACGCCGGCTGCCGGGCAGCGCGAGGAGGACAGGGCGAGTGGCCGCTCCCAATACCGCCCGCTCGCCCGGCGCCGGCCGGAGCGTCGCCAACCGCTCTATCAGAGGATGCCCGACGTAAGTCGTCGGCGGGCCTCCGAGCCGCCGATGCACCTCCGGCTCGAATGGCAGGATCGCCAGCAACTGGTCCACGTAACGGGCCATCTTGCGGGCGCGCCGCGGCAGGTATGCCCACACCGAAGGCGAAACATAGTCAACGATCGGGATCTCCGGCTTTCGCCGTCCGATGATCTTGCCGATGCGGAGATTGAAGCCCGGGCAGTCAATGAGCACGAGCACGTCCGGATCGGCAGCGACAACCGCGTCGGCGGTCTGCCAGATGCGCGACAGAAGACGAGGCGCGTGAATGATCGCTTCGGAAAGGCCGTGGAGCACAACCTCTTCCATCGGGAACATCGAGCGGAGGCCAAGCGCCGTCATCCGCGCCCCTCCGACGCCAAGGAACCGCACGTTGCCCCCGAGACGATCGCTTAGCGCGCGCATCAGATTGGCGCCGAGAACATCGCCCGACTCCTCGCCGGCAATCACAAAGATGGTCGGCAGGTCACCCACGGCGGCCATCACCGTCCGCCCGGCTGCAATCGACCGTCGTCGGCGAATATGAACGTGCCTGTCCGCTCCGCCATTGCCAGCGTTTCCGCGCGCTCGGCGATCATCACCCGCCCGGCCTCAATCGCGATGCCGGCCAGGCCGACACGCGCCACCGCCTCGACCGTGCGCGGACCGATGGCCGGCATGTCGACGCGGAGGTCCTGCTGCGGCTTCGACCGCTTGACGAGGACACCGCTGCGGCCGGACCATTTGACCCTGCCTCTCGCCCGAACTGCCTCAACACGCTCGAGCATGGCGTCGGTGCCTTCCGCCGCTTCGAGCGCGATCACGCGCGAGCCGACGGCGACGGCCGCCTGTCCGATATCGAGCACGCCGATCGCTTTAGCGGCGTCCATCGCCAGAGCCGCATCGGCAAGCGCCGCTTCCGACGCCATCGGGCCGGCGACGTGCCCCGGCTCCGCCACAAGTTGCGGCGCGACTTCATGAGCGCCAATGACGCGATAGCCGCGCTCCTCCAGGATTTTGACGGCGCCGACGAGGATGCTGTCGTCGCCGCCCACCATGATCTTGACGATGCGCGGCAGGTAGCGGAGCGTCCCGAAATCGACCCCCATGCTGGAGAAATCAGGGCGCTTGTGCACGGCGCCGATGAGCACGAGGTCACGCGCGCCATGGGCATTGATGAGCGCCTCGACACGTCCGAGCTGACCCCATTTAACGATCTCGTGCCGGAAGGCTTTCAGCCGTTCGTCGGCCTCGCCTTCAAGCGCGAGAACGAGGACATTGCGACCCGCCGCAGCAGCAGCCGACGCGACCTCGTAGGGGACGGCGCCGCCCGCCGCCAGGATGACCAGAGGCTCGCCGGCCGCGGGCTTGGCCGCTCCGGCAGTCGCCTCAGGTGTCTTCACTGTCGTAGTCTTCGTCGGTGCTGTTGACCCCGCCTTCTCGTGGCAGCGCCAGCGGCCGGTTTCCCGAAGCGCGGATGAAATCGAGCATCGCGGCAACGGCCGGAACCGAACCGTATTCGGCGGTCGCTGCAGCAAGGCGCTCGGCGCGTGAGCCCTCCGACAGAAAAAACTGTTTATAGACGCCATGCAGAGCGTGGAGTGTTTCCTTGTCGTAGCCCCGGCGAAGGAGGCCGACCTTGTTGATGCCGGCGAGCCGCGCAAAGCGTCCAGTCGCCATGACGAACGGGACAATGTCGCGGCTGATGCCGGTCATGCCGCCAATGAAACTGTGCGCGCCAACGCGGCTGCGCTGCTGGACCCCGACGAGACCCCCGAGAATGGCGTATTCGCCGATCTCGGAGTGCCCTCCAAGCGTTGCCTGATTGGTCAGGATGACATGGTCGCCAATCACGCAATCATGCGCAATATGGGCGCCAATCATGATGAAGCAATTGGCCCCGATCGTAGTAGTGCCGCGGCCCTTTGCCGTCCCGCGATGGATCGTAACGTGCTCGCGCACGATGCAATCCGGCCCGATGTCGACCGCAGTATCCTCGCCCTTGTAGCTGAGATCCTGCGCCTCGCCCCCGATCACCGCGAAGGTGGCGACACGCGTGCGCGCGCCAATCGTCGTCCGCCCACGGATCATCACATGGGCGTCAAGGGTGACGCCATCGGCGAGCGTCACGTCGCTGCCGACGACCGAAAACGCGCCCACAGTGACGTCGGCGCCGAGGCGCGCACCGTCTTCGACGATAGCAGTCGGGTGAATGAGACTCATGCCGGCGATTACTCTTCCGCCAACATTGCGGTGATGGTTGCCTCGGCGACCTTGACGCCGCTCACCAGCGCTTCGCAAGCGAATTTCGAGACGGCCCCACGGCTCCGTTCCCGGCGTATGTGATACTCGACCACATCTCCAGGCACGACCGGACGGCGGAAATGCGCCGCGTCGATCGTCATCAGATAGACCAGCCTCGGCTTCTCGAGATTGAACTGGCGGATGGCGAGTGCGCCGGCCGTCTGCGCCATGCCCTCGAGGAGGAGTACACCCGGCATGATCGGACGGCCGGGGAAATGGCCGGCAAAGTGCGGCTCGTTGACGGTGACGTTCTTGATGCCAACGCAGGAATCCACGCCGTCGATGTTTATGATGCGGTCGACCATGAGGAACGGATAGCGATGAGGCAGCAGCTGCATGAGCTGCTGGATGTCCACCGTTTCGAGCGTTGCTGGCCCGCCGTCCATCCGCTCGCTCCTCTGACCGCGGCTGCTGTGGCCGGGCTTGGCGTCGAGCGTCGAACCCGCCTCGTCCACGTTTCTAGAGCCGGGCGATCAGAAGCTGGCTCCAGCTCCCAGACGGAAGAACTGGGTCTGGTCGTAGCTCTGCTTGGTCAGAACCTGAGCGAAGTCCGCCCGGATGTTACCAAACGGCGATGCCCAGATGATCGACCCACCAACCGACGAGCGGATGCCCATGTCGTCGGCGATCGTCAACAGCCCAGGATTCGGATTGTCCGAGCCGAATAACATGCCAGCGTCGGCAAACACCGCACCACGCAGACCAAAGTCCGGCGGCATCAACGGCAACGGGAAGGAGACCTCCGCCGTTCCGGCAACGAAATTCTTGCCGCCGACAGCTAGGCCGCCATTCAAAGATGTATCGCGCGGGCCATAGCCGAGCGGTGCGAAGCCACGAATCGTCTCACCACCCTTAAAGAAATTGTCCGCCGTTGCCACCGCCCCAC
>JAYTZZ010000035.1:0-2359 GCA_043741595.1 Hyphomicrobiales bacterium
GGATCCGTACCCTGATGCAGGAGCTGATAGAAGGCGTGCTGCCCGTTGGTGCCGGGTTCGCCAAAGATGATCGGGCCCGTCGATCCGCGCACCTGATTGCCTCCGGTGCGTACCCGCTTGCCGTTGCTCTCCATGTCGAGTTGCTGGAAGTAGGCAGGCAATCGCTCGAGATGCTGGTCGTAGGGCAGGATCGCGACGTTGGTGTAGCCCATGATGTTGCGGTACCAGACGCCGATGAGCGCCATGACGATCGGCATGTTGGCAGCCATCGGGGCAGTCAGGAAATGGTCGTCCATCGTCCGCCCGCCGTCGAGGAATTCGCGGAAGCGCTTAGGGCCGATGGCAATCATCAGCGACAGGCCGACGGCCGACCAGAGCGAATAGCGCCCGCCGACCCAATCCCAGAACCCGAACATACGCTCCGGGCCAATACCGAAATCGGCGACCCGCTCGCGCGCCGTCGAGATCGCCGCGAAGTGCGCAGGCACCTTGTCCTCGCCGAGCTTGCTGGCGATCCAGCGTCGGGCCGTCGCAGCGTTGGTCATGGTCTCGATGGTGGTGAAGGTCTTCGACGCCACGAGAAAAAGCGTCGTCGCAGGATTGAGCCCGGCGATCGTGTCGCGCATATGGACGCCATCGACATTCGACACAAAATGGGCGCGTGGCCCGTCGTGATACGGCTTTAGCGCCTTGACCGACATCGCCGGTCCAAGATCGGAACCGCCGATACCGATGTTGACGACGTCGGTAAACTTGCCGCCGGCGCCGGCGATGGCCCCCGAGCGCACGCCATCGGAAAAATCGCTCATGCGCGCGAGGACCGCATGGACATCAGGGACGACGTTCGCACCACCGACGCGGTAAACATCGTCGGGCGCGGCGCGAAGCGCCACGTGGAGGACGGGCCGGTTCTCGGTGACGTTGATCGGCTCGCCCGCGAACATCAGCGCGCGATGCCGCTCCACCTCCGCCGCCTCGGCGAGCTCGAACAGGTGCCGCATCGTCTCGGCGTCGATGAGGTTCTTCGAGTAGTCGAGCAGGAAGTTGCCGACGGACAGCGAATGGGTCTTGAAGCGATCCGGCTCGTCGGCGAACCGCTGGCGCATCGGCACCGCGGCGACCTTCGACCGGTGATCCTCCAGCGCGGCGAAGGCTTTGATCATTGCCGGGGTCACGGGACGGATTCTCTCTGCCGGCTATCAGCAACGGTCGATCACGGAAAGCTCAGGAAACGCGTTGATCTAACAACATCTTCCTATTTCAGCCAATGGGACAATCGATCCATTGCCTCGGCCATATCGCTTTGCGTTCCGGCGAACGAGAAGCGCATGAAGCCATGTCCCCGCGCCCGATCGAAATCGGCACCCGGAGTCGCCGCCACGCCTGCCTCCGCCAGCATGCGGCTGGTGAACGCCACCGAATCGTTGGCGAAGCGACGCACCGACGCGTAGACGTAGAAGGCACCATCGACCGGGAAGATCTCCTCGAAGCCGATCTTCGGCAACCGGTCGAGGAGCAGCAGCCGGTTGGCGGCGTACTCGTCACGGATCGAATTGAGGTCAGCCGTAGCATCAAAAGCGCCGATCGCCGCGCGTTGAGAGATGTTGGGTGCGCAGATGTACAGGTTCTGGGCGATGCGTTCGACCGCGCGCACCAGCGCCTCCGGCAGCACCATCCAGCCGACCCGCCAGCCGGTCATGCAGTAATATTTGGAGAATGAGTTGACCACGATCGCATCGCGCGAGAACTGCAGCGCGGTCGCCTCCGTGCCGGCGTAGATGAGGCGATGATAGATCTCGTCGGAGATGAAGGTGATGCCCAGATTTTCCGCCGCAGCGATCAGCGCCTTCAGCGCGTCGGGAGACATCAACGTGCCGGTCGGGTTGGCTGGGCTGGCGATGAGCACCCCGGCGAGCGGCTTTTCCGCGTGCGCCTTCTGCAGCATTCCCGGGGTCAGCGCGTAGCGTGTGTCGGCATTGACCTCGATCTCCACGACCTCAAGCCCGAGGGCGCTTGCGAGGTTGCGATAAGCCGGATAGCCCGGCGCGGTAAGAGCGATGCGCTCGCCGGGGTCGAACGCAGCCAGGAATGCAAGATTGAACCCACCGGACGAGCCGGTGGTGACCGCGATCCGCTCCATCGGCACATCGATGCCATGTGCTTCGGCATAGTACTCCGCGATGCGGAGGCGAAGCTGCCGACTGCCGAGAGCCTCGGTGTAGCCAAGTTTCCCGTCCGCGAGCGCTGCGTGGGCAGCGCTGATGACCGCCTTGGGCGCCGGCGCGCCCGGCTGGCCAACCTCCATGTGGACGACCCGTCCACCCGCCAGTTCCCGGTCGGCGGCAGCCCGCATCACGTC
>JAYTZZ010000036.1:0-12951 GCA_043741595.1 Hyphomicrobiales bacterium
CATTGAGATGCGCGTGGCAGATCGGCCGAACGATCGGCTCAGACTAGGCGAGGATGGTGGTTCGCGGGGGACGCGGATCGGGAGCAATTCGCCGATCTAATAGTAGGCCACCCGAAACCGGCTGCTCGGTTTTGAGCACCGCGTTTGCAGGCGCACAGGGGAAGTTCGGGAGCACGGCGACCACACTGGCGCAGGCGGCAAAACAGCCCGCCATCTTATCCATCGAATGCTTGTCACATCCGCTCGGAATGTCGTCTCCCGAGGCTCCGGCCATCGTCATCGGCGCGACCATCGTGGCAGCGACTGCCGTGGCGCCAAAGCCATTGACGAGGCCGCCGATCGCGAAAAGGATCGCGGTCAGAAGAGAAACAGATCGGGTTGCGCGGCGATGCATCGCAGAAGGAGGATAGGCCTGCCGAATTGGCGAGACAACGGAAGAAAGGCTCGGGCGACCTCAAAGGACCGTGACACGGTGAAGCGCAGCCTACGGATCTGGCGCCCTGGAAGCCGAGAATTGGCTCTGAAACGGTCAGGTTGGCCTGCCGCAAGATTCTCTAAACCCTATTCGGTCAGATGGCGCTAACCCTTTCTGAAATCACTCAAATTTAACCGAACCACTTAAGTCGACCCTGACTCCGCTGTGGCACAGTGAGCCTACAAACGAGGTCCAAAACAAACGGACCCGTGGGATGCGTTTCGAGGCGTCAAACAGTGACCGGCGGAGCAACCGTCGGGTCGAGCCGGGCCTACCGGCTCGACCCGCACACGTTGCCGGCCCGTAGCTCTCCCCCTGTCGGGGAAGCCGGGGCGGCAGCGTTCATCATCGAGCGCGATCACGCCATCGTCAGCCGGTCGCTTGCGGCCGGCCCGACGCTGACCGTGCCGCTCGCCGCCTATCGCGGCGTGGCGGTGCGCATAGAGTCGATCGGCGACAACGGCGAGGTGCGCGCGTTCGTCGAGCTGCTCCACGCCGACCCGACACTTACCCTGCCGCTTGCCATGACCGACGATCCGGAAGAGATCGCGGCCGACTGGCAGGCGTGGGGACGCACACTCCACTTGCCGCTGCTCATCATCGGCCAGGACGGCTCGGTCGGGGCGCCGCTCGCGGCACACAGCGTCGACATGGCGCAGCCGAAGCCGCGCCGGCGCCATTCGTATTTCGCCAAACGGCGTCCGCGTTTCCTGACGCGGCGCAAAGCGGGCCGGCCCGAGCTCATGACGCAGCTCAGCGGACGCGAGATCATCGCGCGGGATTAGAATCGCCTTTCGCAATACCGCTGAAAACCGGCTAGCATCAGTCTGGCCCGAGCAAGCGGTCGCGATGAAGCAAATCACGTTCACGGATCACGCCGAGGCGATGTTGATCGAACGAGAGATCGCGCGCGATTGGGTGTTGCAAACAATCACGCATCCCGAAGCGACTGAACCGGACACTCTGCAGCTAGGCGTCTTTCGCGCATTTCGCTCTATCCCGGAGAATGGCGGCCGGATACTGCGAGTGGTATATGTTCCCGACAGCGATGGCGCACGGATTGTCACGGCTTTCTTTGATCGGAACCGTTTGAGATGAAAACGCTATATGACCCCAAGTCCGACGCTCTCTACGTTCGCTTCGCGGCGGCGAAGGTCGTCGAGTCCGAAGAAGTATCGCCGGGCGTCATGCTCGACTTTGACAGCGAAGGTCGCATTGTCGGTGTCGAAGTGCTGGATGCTCGACGCCACCTTGCCGCCGGGACCGAATTTCCGACTGCAGCCGAGTAGCTACATTAGCGCGCGAACTAACCCATCGGCGACCAGGCCCGCGAAAACAATCCATCCATAGTCGCGGTTCGAACGGAACAGCATCAGGCAGTTGTCGGGGTCGTCGATGCGGAGCGTTCGCGTCTGCCAGAGCAGATGAAACGCGCCCAGCGTCAGGCCGCCGTAGGCGAGAATGCCGGCTCCGGCGAAGAAATACGCGGCGGTGAAGAACAACGTCGCGCCGGCGTAGAAAAGCGTCAGCGTCTGGTGTGTGCGCGCGCCGAAAAGACGCGCCGTCGAATGGACGCCGATGAGGGCGTCATCCTCCTTGTCCTGATGGGCGTAGATGGTGTCGTAACCGATCGTCCACAGTATGGCGCCGAGGTAGAGCAACACCGGCGACCAATGGAGGCGACCGAACACCGCCGCCCAGCCCATGAGCGCACCCCACGAGAAGGCGATGCCGAGCCCGAGCTGCGGCCACCAGGTGATGCGCTTCAGGAACGGATAGACGGCGATGGTCGCGAGCGAGAGGACACCGAGCGCGATGGTGAAGCCGTTGAACTGGGCGAGGACGAGCAGGCCGACCAGCGCCTGCGCCGCCAGAAATATTTTCGCGTTCCTGACGGTAACCTGTCCGCTCGGGATCGGGCGCGAGCGCGTGCGCGCCACCTGCGCATCGAGGTCGCGGTCGACGATGTCGTTGTAGGTACACCCGGCCCCGCGCATGGCGATGGCGCCGACGAGGAAAAGCACGAGGTGCCAGAGGTTGGGGAGCGCTTCGACGGCGTTGGTCGCCAGCACCGACGACCACCAGCACGGCCACAGCAACAGCCACCAGCCGATCGGCCGCTCCAGCCGCGCCATACGGGCGTAAGGCCGCCAGGCAGGCGGCAAATATCGGTCGGCCCAATGGCCGCGGACGGCATCGGCGACGGTGTGGTCGGGAGCTTCCTTTGTCATCAATCACCCGAATATCAGAAAAAAAGCGTGGATGGCCGGGTCAAGCCCGGCCCTAACGGAAGAAGGTTCGACTGGATGGCTTGATAATCTCGAATTAGCCCGGTAGCGCCTGAAGGATGAAAGTTCTCCTCATCGGATCGGGCGGGCGGGAACATGCGCTTGCCTGGAAGATCGCCCAGTCGAAACAACTGACGCGACTCTACGCGGCGCCCGGGAACCCGGGGATCGCGGAGCACGCGGAGATTGTGCCGGTCGATCCGATGGATCACCGGTCGGTGTTCGCGTTCTGTCAGACGAATGCCATCGACCTCGTCGTCGTCGGGCCGGAAGAACCGTTGGTGGCGGGGCTCGCCGACGACCTCTCCGCGGGCGGCGTCCGGGTGTTCGGGCCGAGCCGCGAGGCGGCGCGGCTGGAAGGCTCCAAGGGCTACACCAAGGATCTCTGCGCGGAGGCCGGAATCCCGACCGCCGCCTACCAGCGGTTCACCGATGCTGAGCGCGCGGCGGAATACGTGCGGATGAAAGGCGCGCCGATCGTCGTCAAGGCGGACGGGCTCGCCGCGGGCAAGGGCGTCACCGTCGCCGCGACAATCGACGAAGCGCTGACCGCGATCGCGCTCTGCTTCGGCGGGGCGCATGGGAGCGCGGGTGGAGAGGTGGTAATCGAGGAATATCTCACCGGCGAAGAAGTGAGTTTCTTCGCGCTGACCGACGGGCTGACCGTTCTGCCGCTTACAACGGCGCAGGATCACAAGCGCGCCCATGACGGCGACACCGGGCCGAACACCGGCGGCATGGGCGCCACCTCGCCGGCGCCGGCGATGACCGAAGCGCTTATCGAGCGGACGATGGCCGAGATCATCCGTCCGACCGTCGCGGCTATGGCCGCGCGCGGAGCGCCGTTCCGGGGCGTGCTCTACGCGGGCCTGATGCTGACGGTGGAAGGACCGAAGCTCATCGAATACAACGTGCGCTTTGGCGACCCGGAGACGCAGGCAATGATGCTGCGGCTGGAGAGCGACCTGCTCGAACTGCTCTCCGCCACGGCGGAGAGACGGCTCGACGGGGTCGTGCCCAAATGGAGCGGCGACGCGGCTCTCACCGTCGTCATGGCAGCGGAAGGGTATCCCCGCGCATACCAGAAGGGCGGCACGATCGGCGGCGTTGGACGCGCCAGTGCGCTCCCGGGCGTCAAGGTCTTCCACGCCGGAACAGCACTTCGCGGCGGCACGCTTGTCGCGGCCGGCGGGCGTGTGCTCAACGTGACGGCGCGGGCGTCGACCATTCGTGAGGCGCAAATGCGGGCCTACGACGCGGTTGCCCACATCGACTGGCCGGGCGGTTTCTACCGGAAGGACATCGGCCGGCGGGCAACGCGACGGTAGTGTGCACAACGGAGGGTCGCCGCCCTTCCCTAGCCCCTCCGAATCCGCCAGAATCGAACGATGCCGATCCGCCGACTCAGCGAGGACATGGTCAACCGCATCGCCGCCGGCGAGGTGGTCGAGCGGCCGGCGAGCGTCGTCAAGGAGCTGGTCGAGAACGCCATCGATGCCGGGGCGAGCCGCATCGAAGTGGTGACGGCGGCGGGTGGCGTGACGCTGGTGCGCGTCAGCGACGACGGCGGCGGCATGGAGCGCAGCGACCTCGCGCTCGCCGTCGAGCGACATTGCACCTCGAAGCTGGAAGGCGGACTCGACGACATCCGCTCGCTCGGCTTCCGCGGCGAGGCGCTCTCCGCTATCGGCGCGGCGGCTCGGCTGACGGTCACGTCGCGACGGACCGGTGCCGCCGAGGCGTATGAGATTTCGGTCGCGGGCGGCAAAGCGACCGCGATCAAGCCGGCGGCGCTCTCCGAAGGAACCCGCGTCGAGGTGCGCGACCTCTTCTTCGCGACGCCGGCAAGACTCAAGTTCCTGAAGTCGGAGCGGGCGGAATCGACCGCGACGGTCGACATCGTGAAACGGCTGGCGCTGGCGCATCCGGAAATCCGCTTCGCGCTTTCCGGCGAAGACAGAAGCGCCATCGACTATCCGGCCGTGACAGGCGCTGAGGCGCGGCTGACGCGGGTCGGGCAGGTTATCGGGGCTGATTTCGCCAAGAACTCCATCGCCATCGACGCAACGCGCGAGGGCGTTCACCTTGGCGGGTTCATCGGGCTGCCAACATTCAGCCGCGGCAACGGCCTGGCGCAATATTTCTTCGTCAACGGACGCCCCGTGCGCGACAAGCAGCTCCTGGGTGCGCTTCGCGCGGCCTACTCCGATGTGATGAAACGCGACCGCCATCCGGTGGCGGCGCTCTTCATCACGATCGATCCCGGACAAGTAGACGTCAACGTGCATCCGACCAAGGCCGAAGTGCGCTTCCGCGATCCAGGTCTCGTGCGTGGCCTGATCGTCGGGAGCCTCCGTGAGGCGCTCGGTGTTGGTGGATCGCGGTCCTCAACACTCGATGCGAGTGCAACCATCGCGGCCTTCAGACCGGCGCCTCCTCGCCCGCAGCGGCCGACGCCGTTCAACTGGCGCTCGGAGGGGAACGCGGCGGTTGCGCACGGCTTCGAGGAAGCGGCGCAGGCGGCGTTCGAAGTCGTCGCGCCTTCGGCCGCGGTAACGATGGCGCCCGACCCGGTGATGGTGGCACGGCCGCTCGGCGCAGCGCGGGCGCAGATCCATGAGACCTACATCGTGGCGCAGACGGAGGACGGGCTCGTCATCGTCGATCAGCATGCGGCGCACGAGCGGCTTGTTTACGAACGGCTGAAGCGCTCGTTGTCCGAGCGCGGCGTGGCGCGGCAGATCCTGCTTATCCCGGAGATTGTCGATCTCGATCAAGACGACGCAGAGCGGATAGCGGAACGCGCGGAGGAACTTGCCGCGATCGGCCTCGTCGTCGACCGCTTCGGGCCGGGCGCAATCGCCGTCCGCGAGACGCCGTCGATGCTCGGCGCCATCGATTCCGCGACGCTGGTCCGCGACCTCGCCGACGAGATCGCCGAATGGGAACGGTCAGCGACGGTGAAGGACCGACTCGACCGGGTTGCTTCGACCATGGCCTGCCACGGCTCGGTCCGCGCCGGGCGGGTGCTGAAGCCGGCGGAGATGGATGCGCTCCTGCGTGAAATGGAGGCAACGCCGAATTCCAACGTGTGCAACCACGGGCGGCCGACCACTATCGAGCTGAAGCTCGCCGACATCGAGCGCCTGTTCGGGCGGCGCTGAGAAGTCTAGGATCGTGGCCATGAACCGGATGGACAAGCACGGACGCGGTGGGGAAGCGCGGCTTCGCTATCTCGACGGCGACTTCCAGGTGGTCGTGCCCGGTGGATTCGTGCGCTGCGCGGTGACCGGCATCGAGATTCCGCTGGACGACGTAAAATACTGGAGCGTCAAGCGCCAGGAGCCCTACGCTGACGCATCAGCGGCGCTGAAGCGCTTCCAGCAAACGGGAAGCATGTAGTTTTCTCTTCCTGTCGTCCCGCTAAAGCGGGGACCCAGCAACCACGATCGTGCTGAATTGCGGTGATGCTTGCGTCACCCGCCTGCCTGATGCGCAAAGTCAGCGGGTACTGGATCCCCGCCTTCGCGGGGATGACAGTTGTTGTTTCGTGCGCATTTCTCAGACCACCCGTTCGCGGGGCTGGGCGAGAGCGGCCTTGCGCACCGCCTCATCGATCATTTCGCCGATCGCCACCGGATTTTCGAACTCGATGATGACGTGGAAGGGTTCGCTGCGTTCGCGGAGCTTGGCGAGGGCGCCGGTCTTGCCCGCGAGGCGGACCATGTCCTTCTCGGTGGTGACGAGGCGCAGTTTCTCGGCGTCGGCGATCTGGAGGAGTTTGGTGGCGTCGACTTCGCCGTAGCTGTAGTGGTCCGGAAAGCTGAGCGTCCGCGCCACGGGCGCGTGGGTCTCCTTGAGGGTCGCGAAGAACTTCTCCGGGTGGCCGATCCCGGCGTAGGCGAGGATCGGGTCCTTGCGCCAATCCTTGACGCGGACCGGCTTGAGGCGGGCGTGGAGGATCGCGGTGCCGGAACGGGCGGCGGCGCGAACGAGCGGGTCGGCGGCTTCGCCCTCGCCAATGACGAGGAGCGCGTTGGCACGGCGAATCTGGGCCTTGAGGGGCGCGCGCACGGGCCCGGCCGGCATGGTCAGGCCATTACCGATGCCGGCAGCGGCATCGACGGCAACCAGCGACAGATCGAGGACAAGAGCCGGGTTCTGGAACCCGTCGTCCATGATGATGATCTCGACGTTTTCGTCGACGAGGCGGCGCGCACCGGCGGCGCGGTCGCGGGAGACGACGGTCGGCGCGACGGCGGCGAGCAGCAGCGCTTCATCACCGACCTCAACCGCCGTATGAACCGACGGATCGACGAGGATCGGCGTCTTCGTCACGCCGCCACCGTAGCCGGAGGCGAGCAGGCCGGGGCGCAGGCCGCGGCTCCGCGCCATGCGGGCAAGCGCGATGGCCGTCGGGGTCTTGCCGGCGCCGCCGACAACGAAATTGCCGACGCAGACGACAGCGATGGGGGCGCGGTAGGTCGGCGGTTTCGCCATGCGCCATGCGGCGGCGCGGCCCCAGACCCAGGCGACCGGGCGGAGCGCGTTCGCCGCGCCTGATGGCCGCGAACGCCACCAGAATTCCGGGGCCGAACGCCTCATGGCGAATAATACTTGCCGGCGAGATAAGGGCGGAGAGCAAGCATGGTCGCATCAAGCGCGCCGGAAAGCGGCGACAGGGCGGCAGCGGCGGCAGCGGCGCGATCAGCGGCGGCCTTCGGGTCGGCGAGCAGGCGGCCGACAGCGGCGGCGAGGCCGGAAGCATCGCGGATCGGCTCCAACGGCACGGCAGAGTCCAGCCGATCGTAAATATCGGCGAAGTTCTGTACATGCGGTCCGTGGAGGACGGCGCTGTCGAGCTGCGTCGGCTCAATCGGATTCTGGCCGCCGTGGGTGACGAGCGAGCCGCCGAGGAAGGCAACCGGCGCGGCGCGATAGAAGAGCCCAAGCTCGCCCAGCGTATCGGCGAGGTAGACGTCGATCTCGCGGACAAGCGGCTCGCCGCGACTGCGTTGGGCGACGGACAGGCGGCGATCAGCGAGGACGGCACGGACAGCATCGCCACGGTTCGGGTGGCGCGGAACGATAACGGTGAGGACACCGGGAAACCGCTCGCGGAGAAGCCGGTGGGCGTCGGCGACGATTTCCTCCTCGCCCTCGTGGGTGGAGGCGGCGACCCACACCGGCCGCTGGCCGATAGCCGACCGCAGGCGCTCCAGCTCGCCGGCGTCGGCAAAAAGCGGCGGGGTGTCGAACTTGAGGTTGCCGGCGACCGTGACCCTCTTTGCGCCGAGGGCGCGGAAGCGGGCGCCGTCTTCCTCCGACTGGGCAAGGCAAAGGCCGATGCGGGCGAAGAGCCCACGGGCGACGGTGGCGAACCGCTGCCAGCCACGGAACGAACGCTCCGACAGACGCGCGTTGACGACGACGAGCGGGACGACGTTTTCCTCCAACCGCGTCATGACCGCCGGCCAGAGCTCGGACTCGACGAAAATTGCGAACTCCGGCCGCCAATGATCGAGGAAGCGGTCGACATAAGGCGCGATATCGAGTGGGCCGTACTGGTGCACGGCATTGGCAGGAAGACGTTTGGCGGCGACGGCGGCGGAGGTCACCGTGGTCGACGTAAAGAGCACCTGGAAGCCGACGCCCGTCAGGCGCTCGATCAGCGGCAGGACGGCATTGGTCTCACCGACGCTGGCGGCATGGACCCATATGAGGCGCCCAGCAGGACGGCGGAGCGCCGCGCGGCCATAACGCTCGGCCCTGCGGGTCGCGTCCTCCTTGCCGCGCGAGGCGCGGAAGGCAAGCGCTACGGGCACGAGCGGGCGAAGCGCCATTCCGAAAAGCCGATAGCCGGCGAGGACGGCTTTCGCTAGCGGCTCAGCCACCGAGCTTGTCCACGATCGCGTAGGCGCGGGCGCTGGCGGTGTTCAGCGCCGTCTCAACCTCCTGACGCTTGGCTTCGAGGAGCGCGTCGTCGGCGGATGCCGGAACGAGGATCGGATCGGAGAAGACGCAGGCGGTGCGGCCGAAGGGCAGGCTGATGGTAGTCTCGTCCCATGACGACATCTGGTAGCGGCGGCTCGAGGCGAATGCCGCCGGCACGATCGGCCGGCCGCTGACGCGGGCGAGCGTGACGATGCCGGGACTGACCTTGCGGCGGGCGTTGCGGAGGAAATCGGCGGTGACGCCGACGGTGCGCCCCTCGTCGAGCGCGATCTTCATAGCGCGGAAACCGGCGATGGCGCCCTTCTCGAACATCCGCGCCGGATCGTGCGCGCCGGAACCACGAATGATGCCGCAGCCGAGGCGTGCAAGCACGCCGGCGATGAGATCGGCCTCGCGGTTGCGCGAAACCAGGACATCCGCGGGCTGCGATGGCGGGCGAACCAGCGGCAGCATGAACGACTGGCCGTGCCAACAGGTAGCGATGAAAGGCGAATAGTCGGCGAAGGCTTCTTCGTTCGAGCGCGGCTCAAAGGTTATGCGATTGGTGGCATAGACGAAGCGGAGACCGAAGGCGAAAAGGCCGGCGAGCGCGTTCAGGCCGACATTGGTTTGCTTGACGCGGGCACCAAGCTTCACCTTGCCGCGGCGGCCACGCGGCACCGGCAGATCGTCATCGTCGGTCAGTGGCTGGGGCTTATGCTCGTTCACCGCTGGCTCCCGGCGGGCCCGTCGGGATCGAGCAGGCGATGGAGGTGAACGATGAAATAGCGGACGCGGGCGTTGTCGACGGTGCGCTGGGCCCTCGCCCGCCAGGCGTCGTGGGCGGACCGGTAGTTCGGGAAGACGCCGACGATGTCGAGGGCGGCAAGATCGGCGAAATGGATACGATCGACGCTATCGAGTTCGCCCCCGAAAACCAGGTGGAGAAGCTGGCTGGCCGTTTCCGCCGGTTTCCCGATCTCAGCACTCATCCGCACGACTCACGGCTCAAATCCGCGCCTTTCGTGGGCGGCCCCGCACCAGTTCGGTGAGGATCCCCCAAAAAGCCGCCGGGGATTTGGTGCCTCAAAACGAGGAGCGCCGCAAGCCTCGGTATAACTTGACAATATGACATCACGGCCGCCGGCGGCCAACGATCTCGTAAGCGCGCGCGGTGGCGGCGTCGAGGGCATTCTCAACCTCAAGCCGCTTTGCCTCCATCATGGCGTCGTCGGCGTCGCGCGGAACGTCGATCGGCACGGCCGCAACGCAAGCGGCGCGGCAGAACGGCATGTGGACAATGGACCGGTCCCAGGTCCCCAACTCGACCCAGCGGCTGGTGGCAAGACCAACCGCGACGATCGGCCGGCCGCTGGCGCGGGCAAGCGAGACGACGCCGTTTCCGGCCTTCCGCGGGATGCCGGAAACATCGGCGACGATGCCGATGTTGATGCCCTCGTCGAGGGACTTCTTCATCTGCAGAAAACCGCGGACCGCGCCCTTCTCCGTAGCTCGTTTGGGGTCGCGGCCGCCGGAGCCGCGAATGGGCTCAACGCCGAAGGTGCCCATGAAGGCGGCGCTCATGTCGCCATCGCGACTCTTCGAGATGAGCGCCCGGATGCGATCGCCAGGACCGAGCAGGAACGGCGCCATCGTCTGGTGGCCATGCCAGGTCGCGAGAATGAACGGCTTGCGGTCGCGATAGAGCACGAAAGGATTGCCGGGCTCGAACTGAAGCGGGCTCGACCAGCGCACCAGGCGCATGTAGACGCCAGCCGCCTTCCCCGCGGCGCGCCAGAGGCCGGGCGACTCGCCGAACCGCTTCAGCAGGCGGGAGACCGCGTTGCGCTGCCGTCCGACGGTGGTGGGCACAGGTTCAGACATGAAACGGCTTCGATCCCCCTGCTTTTCGCGAACGTCGTCCTCGAAAAGCCGCCGCCTTCGATCTGGTGCCCGAATTCCCTCAGCCCCGCAAGGCTCAGCTTCCGGCTACGGTTAGTCCGGGAACGGCAACGGTCGGGGCGTTGACCGAGAAGCGATAGACGAGGTCATTGGCGGGGCGCATTTCGCGGAATATGTCGGTGAGATTGCCGGCTATGGTGACTTCGCTCACGGGATAGCCGAGTTCGCCGTTCTCGATGACGAAGCCGGCGGCGCCGCGGCTGTAGTCGCCGGTAACGATACTGGCGCCATGGCCGATGAGCTCAGTGACGTAGAGGCCGGAGCCGACTTCGCGGATCATCTCTTCCGGAGCCTGGTCGCCGGGCAGCAGCGTCAGGTTGGTGGAACCCGGCGACGGATTGCCGCCGCCTCGCGCAGCGCGGCCGTTGGTTTGAAGGCCTAGCTCGCGGCCGGTGGCCGAATCAAGGAACCAAGTCTGCAGTACACCACCGGTGACGAGGTCGAAGGGCTCGCCGGCAACCCCCTCCCCGTCGAACGGGCGTGAAGCCATGCCGCGCTTCCGCGTCGGATCGTCAGTGATGCGGATAGCGGGCGAGAACACCGCCTTGCCGAGCTTGTCGCGGAGGAAGCTCGTCTTGCGGGCAATAGACGCGCCGTTCACCGCACCGGACAGATGGCCGATGAGGCTGGTCGCGATGCGCGGATCGTAGACGATAGTCGTGCGGCCGGACGGAATCTTGCGCGGGTTGAGGCGGCGGACGGCGCGATGGCCGGCGTTCCGCCCGATGGCCTCGGGATCGTCGAGGTCGGAACGATAGACCTTGTTGTCGAAGTCGTAGTCGCGCTCCATGCCCGTTCCGGAACCGGCGATGGCCGAAGCGGAGAAGCCGAAGCGCGACACGAGGTGTGAGGCGGCGAAGCCTTCAGACGTCGCGAGTACCAGTCCGCCGAGCGACCAACCGGCGGAGGCTCCGCCCGAATTGGTGACGCCCGGCACGGCGCGGGCGGCGTCCTCGCACGCGAGGGCAAGCTCGGTCAGCTCTTTCGCCGAAGGGATAGTCGTGTCGAGGAGATCGTAGTCCGGAAAGGTGGTGGCGAGTTTCGCCTTGTCGGCGAGGCCAGCAAACTTGTCTTCGGGCGCGACCTTGGCCATGGCGACGGCGCGGGCGGCAAGCTCGTTCGGATCGGTCAGTACGTTGGCGGAGACGGTCGCGGAACGTTTGCCGACAAACGCTCGCAGCGTGAAATCATCGCCCTCGGCGCGACCGGTTTCCTCGACCTTGCCGAGGCGGACTTCGACGGAGAGCGAAACGCCGCGGACGCAGACCGCGTCGGCGGCATCGGCACCGGCTCGCTTGGCGGCGGCAACGAGGCGCGCGGCGCGCTCGGTGAGATCGGTCTGGTCGAGAATTTCGCTCATCGGGGGACTCCTGACGGTCAAGCGCCCTGATCTATGGTCGAACAGGCCCGGCAGCAAGGAAATGAACGGCGGTATCGCCGATGCCTCGGGTTTCCAGCACTTCCAGACCTTTGATCGGCTCGATCTTCGCGTCACCGGCCTCTTCGAGAACAACGATCGCGCCATCGGCAAGCCATCCACCGGCGACGGCAGCGGCGAGCGCCTTTTCGCCGAGGCCCTCGCGATAGGGCGGATCGACGAAGACAAGCGTGAAGGGCGGCAGGTTCCCAGCATCGCCAAGGCGCGTGGCATCGCGGCGGAAAATGCGCGTGCGCCCGGTGAGGCCGAAGGCCTCGACGTTGCCGCGGATCAGAGCGCGGGCCTCGACGCCATCCTCGACGAAAAGCGCGTTGGCGGCGCCGCGGGATATGGCTTCCAGGCCGAACGCGCCGGTGCCGGCGAACAGGTCGAGGACGCGGGCTCCGGTGACCGGGTCATCGTAGGAATGGATGAGGATATCGAAGACGGTCTGACGCACGCGATCGGCGGTCGGCCGGATGCGATCGCTTGCCGGTGTGAGGAGCGAGCGGCCGCGAAACTCACCGGCGACGATGCGCACGACGTCCCTTCCCGCGCGCTGCCGGCGGCGGCGTCTTGGGTTTGGCGCTCTCCGGCGGCTGGCGGACCGCCGCCTCGAAATCCGCACCAGCTTCCGCGGCGAGCTTCGCGCCGAGCTGATCGCGGAGGATGCGTCCGCGAATCTCGCGCACCTGCCCCGGAACGAGATCGCCGATCTGGAACGGACCGTAGGAGATGCGGATAAGACGGTTGGTGTCGAGGCCGAGATGGGCGAGGAGTTTCTTGACCTCGCGATTCTTGCCTTCGCGGAGGCCCAGCGTCAGCCATATGTTCGACCCCTGCACGCGATCAAGGGTCGATTCCACCGCTCCGTA
>JAYTZZ010000037.1:0-5600 GCA_043741595.1 Hyphomicrobiales bacterium
ACGATGCTGCCTTTGGCGGCGCCCGCCGCGACGAGGAGAAAAGCCGCGCCAAGGAGCGTGTGTTTTCCTTCCGCTCGGCGAACCACAGTTGGGATCCAAAGAACCAGCGGCCGGAACTCTGGTCGCTTTACAACACGCGCGTCAAGGCGGGCGAATCGATCCGCGTCTTTCCGCTGTCGAATTGGACCGAGCTCGACATTTGGCAGTACATCCTCGCAGAGAAGATTGACATCGTGCCATTGTATTTCGCTGCGGAGCGCCCGGTGGTGCATCGTTCCGGCCAGCTCATTATGGTCGATGATGCGCGCATGCCGCTCCACCCGGGCGAGGTGCCCGAGATGAAGCGCATTCGCTTCCGCACGCTTGGCTGCTACCCACTCACCGCCGCTATCGAATCCGACGCCACTACGCTCCCCGAAATCGTCGCCGAGATGTTCGTCGCCCGCACCTCCGAGCGTCAGGGCCGCCTCATCGATCACGACGAGGCTGGCTCCATGGAGATGAAGAAGCGCGAGGGCTATTTCTGATGGGCCATCGCCCGGAACAGAGCGACGCCGTCTCGGCGTTCCTTTCCGCCAATGAAGGCAAGAGCCTGCTGCGCTTCCTGACGTGCGGCAGCGTCGACGATGGCAAGTCGACGCTCATCGGCCGGCTGCTCTATGATTCCAAGCGCCTCTTTGAAGATCAGCTCGCAACCCTCCGCACCGATTCCGACAAGTACGGAACAGACGGAGCGAACATCGACTTCGCGTTGCTCGTCGACGGCCTCGTCGCGGAGCGCGAGCAGGGGATCACCATCGACGTCGCCTACCGGTATTTCGCCACAGACCGCAGGCGCTTCATCGTCGCCGATACGCCCGGTCACGTTCAGTACACGCGCAACATGGCGACCGGTGCCTCGACCTCCGACCTCGCCATTCTGCTCGTCGACGCCCGCGCCGGTATCCTGACGCAGACCCGTCGGCACGCCTACATCGTCTCGCTCCTCGGCATTCGCCACGTCGTGCTTGCCGTGAACAAGATCGACCTTGTGGATTACGACGAGAAGCGTTTCGTCGAGATCCGCGACGCGTTCGCAGCCTTTGCCGCGCCGCTGAATTTCACGACCGTTGCGGCAATTCCGATTTCCGCCCGTCACGGCGACAACGTCATCAAGCCAAGCCCGCGGACGCCCTGGTACAAGGGTCCGGCGCTGCTCTCCTATCTCGAGGCGGTGGATGTCGAAGGCCGCGTTGGCGCGAAGGACTTCCGCTTGCCGGTGCAATGGGTGAATCGGCCGGATGCCAGCTTCCGCGGCTACGCCGGAACAATCGCCGCCGGTGCGGTCAGGCCCGGCGATCCGTTCGTCGTCGCCCGCACCGGCCAGACCGCCCACGTCGGCCGCATCGTCAGCATGGACGGCGACCGTGACGAAGCCTCGGCGGGGGATGCCGTGACCCTGACGACCGACCGCGAAATCGATATCAGCCGCGGCGATATCCTTTCCCCGCTCGACGGCCGCCCGGATGTTTCAGACCAGATCGCCGCTCACCTCATCTGGATGTCTGAAGAGCCGCTGTTACCCGGCCGTTCCTACCTGCTGAAGGCAGGTGCTCGCACCGTCGGTGCCGCTGTCAGCGAACTCAAGCACCAGGTCGACATCGACGACACGTTCAAGCCTCTAGCCGCCAAGACACTGGCGCTGAATGATATCGGCCTCTGCAATCTGTCGCTTTCAGAGCCGATCGCCTTCGATTCCTATGACAACAACCGCACCACCGGGTCGTTCATCCTGATCGATCGCTTCACCAATGCCACCGTCGCGGCCGGCATGATCCGATTCGGCCTCCGCCGCGCCACCAACATCCATTGGCAGGCGATGGACGTGAACAAGGCGGTGCGCGCTGAGGCAATGGGCCAGCGTCCGGTCGTCCTTTGGTTCACTGGCCTTTCCGGCGCCGGCAAGTCGACAATCGCCAATCTCGTCGAGAAGAAGCTCCATCTCCTTGGCCGCCACACCTATTTGCTGGATGGCGACAACGTCCGCCATGGCCTCAACCGCGATCTTGGTTTCACCGACGCCGACCGGGTTGAGAACATCCGCCGCGTCGCCGAAACAGCAAAGCTCTTTCTCGACGCCGGTCTGATCGTTCTGGTCTCGTTCATCTCGCCCTTCCGCTCGGAACGCGACATGGCGCGCGAATCCGTCGAGGCCAGCGAGTTCCTGGAGGTCTTCGTCGATGCGCCGATCGCGGTCGCAGAGGCGCGCGATCCGAAGGGTCTCTACAAGAAGGCGCGCGCCGGAGAGATCGGCAATTTCACCGGCATCGACTCGCCCTATGAGCCGCCGTTGAACGCCGATATTCGCCTCGACACGACCGCGGCGAGCGCCGAGGACCTCGCCGAGCGAGTCCTCGAACGACTGCGCTCCGGCGGCTATCTCGGCAGGCTTTAGGACGCCAGAACGTCGATTCTGATCGATTCGATATCGGCGCCGGTGCCGTCGCCGGGGATGCCCGGCTCGATGAGCAGGAAGTCTCCGGCCGGGCTTGTACGCATCGTTGGCACCCGCCAAAGCATCCCAACCGGCTCGTAATCGGACGAAAGGTTTGCCGTTTGCCAATGGCTAATGGCAAGCCCGCTTTGGTAAGCGAAGCGCATGCCGGCGGCGCCCACCTCGATCGACGATCGCGCGGTTATGACCACGCGCACCTGCTTGCCCGCGAGGCGCGAAGCAAGCCCGGGCCCGATCAGAACCTTCACCCCCGGAGCGCCGGTCGAGGACGAAATACGCGCGAAGCCGTTGGCGCTGTCGAAGCGGATCGGATTGTCCGGGGTCGTGGCAAAGATCGTCGGATCTTTTCCGTCGAACACGACGAAGCTCTGTGACACCTGCACGTTCTCGGCGGCAATACGCGCCGCCGTCGCCGCGTCGCTCACCTCACGTCGCACGCCGATGGCAAGCGTCACCCCGTCGTCGCCGCGCCGGGCAAGATAAGTGGCACCGATGCCGACGAGCACGACGAAGAGCCCGCCGATGGTTATGGCGAGCAACCGAACCTTCCGTTGATCGCCCGTGCCGAGCCATTCGAACCAGCGGCGGCGTTCGGCTTGGTTGATGGCAGCGCTCTCGTAAGCGTGGGGGTCTGACCACCGGTCGGCCCGCCGCTCAGCGGGCTCGTATGCAGCGTCCGTCTCGTAAGCCGGCGGTTCGTCCTCGTAGGCCTGAACCTGGTCCTCGGACTCCTCGCGCGACGAGTAACCCGGCGCAGCACGAGGTATGCCCCGCTCATACGCCGCCTCCTCGTGGGCCCATCCGACGAGGGGAGGCGATGAATCCTGACCATTTCGAGTAGGAGCCGCCTCCTGAGGCACAGGCAACCTTGGTTTTCGCGCCACAGCGGGCAGTTTCGCTCCGCCGGCAAAGGCTTCCTGCAAGTCTGCTTCTATGCGTTCGACGGCGGTGTCGTAGGCGCCGACGCGCGTGTCAATCTCGTCCGCAGCAAGCGGTGGACGGAAGTCCCACAGCTGTTTGATCACCGCACGTCGCGCCTGCGCGTAGACTTCTTCGCGGTCACCGGGGTTCCTGATGCCGCGATCGATGATCGACTGCTTGAGGAGGGCGTAGAAATCCGTCATCGCGCGTGCCGTCTCACGCGTTGAGGAGTTGCGGGCCGCCAAGGATGAGCGGGTCGGGCTTGCCGACAACACTCTTGTCCTTGCCGCGATAGTCGATCGACGAGAGCATCTGCCGGATGATGGCGAGACGGGCTCGCCGCTTGTCGTTGGCGAGCACGATCGTCCACGGCGTTGCTGCCTTGTGTGTCGCGTCGATCATGACGTCGCGCGCCTTGGTGTACGCGTCCCATTTGTTGAGTGCCGCGTAGTCGATCGGCGACAGCTTCCAGATTTTCAAGGGGTTGTGCCGCCGTTCGTGGAATCGTTTGAGCTGCATCTCGCGCCCGATGTCCAGCCAGAACTTGAACAGGACGGTCCCGTCATCGACTAGCATCTTTTCGAAGCCCGGAGCCTGATCCAGGAAGGTGCGGCGGTCGGAATCTGTGCAAAACCCCATGATCGGCTCGACGCCGGCGCGGTTGTACCAGGAGCGGTCGAAGAGGACGATTTCACCGGCCGTCGGCAACTGTCCGATGTACCGCTGGAAATACCATTGGCCGCGCTCGACCTCGGTCGGTTTGGGCAGGGCCATGGATCGGGCCGTTCGCGGGTTCATGTTCTCGCGGAGGGCGAGGATCGCGCCGCCCTTGCCGGCGCCGTCGCGTCCCTCGAAAAGGGCGACGACGCGTCTCCCCGCGTCGTTGACCGTGCGCTGCAACTTCACCAATTCGATCTGGAGAAGGATGAGTTCCTCCTCATAAGCCTTCGTCTTGATCCCCTTGTCGTAGGGGTAACCACCCGATTTGAACGCGGTATCGGCGACCCAAACCGGAAGCGCGGCGTCCTCCAGATCGAACGAGCCCCCTTTGGTGACCAGCGTTGGTGCATCGGTATCGGGGGCAATCACGGCCGGCACCGTCTGCGCCTTCTTCCTGCGCTCTTTATCTTTCGGGCCACCACCCTTTTTCTTTTTCCAGTTGCCGTGCTTAACCATGTGCCCGCCTGCTTGCCGCACCTGTCGCGCGGATTCTATATCCTACCTAGTCGCCTGATCCGACAGGACGGCGGCGAATCGGAGGCAATGCCGCGGCGGCTTTTCGTCGCGAACGGACCCGCGACCATGGCTGCAGGAAATTCCGACTATCCCAGCCCCGATGCGCTCCTGGCGCGGCTGACGCTGCGTTTGTTGGAAGGCGGTCGGCTCATTGCGGCCGTCGCCGGAATCCTGTTGGTCGTCTATATCGCCGGGTCCCTGACGGTACTCGCCGCCTTCCTCATCTTGCTGGCATTCGCCGCTGCGGTGATCTTGCTTCCGCTCGCACGAGCCACGCCGGTGGAGGCTCCCGCCCAGGCTGCGCCGACCGCGAGCCTTGATGCCGGCGCCCGTCACGTTGCTGACGCCTTGCCCGATCCTTGCTTCATTCTCGATAGACGCGGCGTCGTCCGCTACGCCAATGAGCGCGCGACGGCGACGTTCCAGATACGCGCCGGGGACGCACTCACGTTCCGTCTCCGCGTTCCCGATCTCGTCGCTGCCTTCGACCGGGTTGCGAAGGGTGGCCCGCCGGAGCGTGTTGAATTCTCCGAGCGCGTGCCGACGGAGCGTTGGTTCGCCGCGTGGTTCGCGCGCCTTGAGGCGAGCGATCTCATCGTTCTCCTCGTTGACGATATGAGCGAACGAAAGAATGCCGATCGCGTGCGCGTCGATTTCGTCGCTAACGCCAGCCACGAGCTCCGCACGCCATTGGCTTCTCTCGCGGGCTTCATCGAAACCCTGCAGGGTCCGGCGCGGGAAGATACTGTCGCGCGCGATCGCTTCCTGGCGATCATGCGCGAGCAGGCCGAGCGCATGAGCCGCCTCGTCAACGACCTGCTGTCGCTCAGCCGCATCGAGATGAAGGCGCACGTGCGACCTTCCGACAGCGTTGATTTGGTAGCGGTGGTCAGTCATGTCGTCGATGCGTTGGTGCCGCTCGCCCGTGACCTCGGCGTCACCATCGAGA
>JAYTZZ010000038.1:0-5533 GCA_043741595.1 Hyphomicrobiales bacterium
GCCTCGACCAGCAGTAGTAGCCCGGTGGCAGAATCCCAGACCGACGGCGCGACCACGTGGGCGGGGAGAACATGCTTGGCCACACGCGAGACCGGCGACAGCCACTGGTCGGTGAAGAGCGCGACGGTTGCGCCGCGCTTCGCTGCTTTGCCGGCGAACGCGGCGATGTCGGTTGAATACCGGCGGATGTCGAAGATGACGACTGCATCACGCTTGCCGACATCGAGCAACTGATCGAGCCAGTTCAGGCCCTCACCGGCGATACGCCTGACTTTCGGACGCAGCACGCGCAGGTGGGCGACAAGGTATTCGGCGATGGGGCCGGTGAAACGGCCACCGAGGACGTGGACGGGCCGCCCGCCATCGGCCAGCAACTGGACGATAGCGTCGAATTCATTGCGCGCGACGTTCGCCGCAGTCTCGCGGATGTTGGCGATCGCGGCCGTCGCGAAGAGGGCGAGGCGGTCGTCGCCGACGACATCGCCACCTTTCATCAGCGGCGTCTCAAGCCGCGCCGCGAGTTCTCCGCGGAGCGCCGTCCGGAACGCGCCATAACTCTTGAAGCCGAGCTTGGCGATCATGCGGAGGACCGTCGGTCCGCTTACGCCAGCGGCCTTACCGAAACGGGCGACTGTATCGAGTCCGGCGACCGGATAGTCGGCGAGCAGGCGATGCGCGGCTCGCTTTTCATTGGGGGTGAGCGCCCCCAGATCGCGGCGAATCAGCTCTGCGATCGACGGTGCGGGATCGGCCGCCATCCCCTGTTTCTGCCCCATTCCTCACCGAAGCCGGCGCAAGTGTTTGCCCGGTATTGATATTTCAGATTTGCCGGCTCCGCGAATTCTTGTAACATATGTTTCACGAAACCGTCACGCGAGTCGCTGTTGCGACAAGGACTTGCGGCGCTTCGTGCGGGGGTTTGGGGATGGAAGCACTGCTAGCGCCTGATGAGGGCCCCGCAGTCGAGGTCCGCGAAGGACGCGGATCTTTCGTCGTGGCGTGTGAACACGCCTCCAACCGCATGCCCAAGGTGCTCGGCACCCTCGGCTTATCGCCCGCTCATCTTGAGCGTCACATCGCGTGGGATCCGGGCGCGGCGGAACTGTCGGCCGGTATCTCAGCGAATCTTGCCGGCGATCTCGTTCTCCAACGCTACTCGCGCCTCGTGGTCGATTGCAATCGCGATCCGGGCGATGCCGACGCCATTACGCCGTTTTCCGAGGACACCGAAATTCCGGGCAACGTCCGCATCGCGGCCGAGGCAAAGGCGAGTCGCGTCCATGCCTTATGGGCGCCGTTTCATGCGGCGCTGGAGCGGCTCCTCGATCTGCGGTATGCGACGCGGAGGCCGACGGCGCTCGCGACCGTTCATTCGTTCACGCCGACCTACCGCGGTGTTGCGCGCCCGTGGCACGTGGGCATCATCTCGACTGCAGAGCGTAACCTTGCGGACGCGATGCTCGCCGTGCTGCGCCGCGACAAGACTCTCGTTGTCGGCGACAACCAACCCTATTCGTCGAAAGACAACGTCGACTACACCATTCGGCGGCACGGCCGCGACCGTGGCTTGCCGCACGTCATGATCGAAGTGCGCAACGATCTCCTGCACACCATCAAGGAAATTGCCGCGTGGACGGAACGATTGACCGAGGCGCTCCGCGAAAGCGCGGACACGATCGGGTTGTCGCCGGTTCAGGCGGTCGCATGGAAGCAGGGCGCGTAGGCATGGCGTGGGCTGGCGATCACCGTCGATCGTCCCGATCAATCCGGGGAAACAGGAGCGACACATGAGCATGAAAGAGTCCGGGGGCTACTCCGACGCGGACAAGAAGGAAGACATAAAAGTCCTCCACGGGATGGGGTATGCGCAGGAACTCGACCGGCGCATGAAGGGATTCTCGAACTTCGCGATTTCGTTCTCGATCATCTGCATCCTCGCGGGCGGCATCACGACCTTTCCGGTTGCCCTTTCGTCTGGTGGTCCGTTCTCGGTCACGATCGGGTGGATCATTGGAGGCCTGTTCGCGCTGGTCGTAGCGGCGTCGCTCGGTCAGATCGCATCGGCGTACCCAACCGCTGGCGGCCTCTACCACTGGTCGTCGATCCTCGGTGGGCGGGCGTGGGGCTGGATCACCGCGTGGCTCAATATGCTCGGCCTGATCTTCGTCGTCGCCTCGGTCAACTTCGGCGTCTATCTCCTGTTCCGCGACCTGGTGCTGGCCGGCGTGTTCGGCATGGATGTTTCGGGGTGGACGAGCGCTGCGATCGGCGATCAGGGCTGGTGGGTGCAGTCGATCGTCATCACGATCATCACCGTCAGCCAGGGGCTGTTCAACCACTTCGGCATCCGCACGACGACGAGGCTGACCGACTTTTCCGGCTATCTCATTTTCGTTGTGGCAATCGTACTGACGCTGGCGATGTTGTGGGTGGCGCCGAACTGGGATCTGTCGAGGCTCTTCGCCTTCGTCAACAATACCGGTGAGCCCGGCGGCCTCGTCGTTCCCGAGGCACGGACCGCTCTGGTCGCGATCATGATCGGATTGCTTTATCCGATCTATACGATCACGGGCTTCGACGCTTCCGCGCACACCTCTGAGGAGACGTTGAGGGCGCGCACAACTGTACCGCGCGGCATGCTTCATTCGGTCTTCTGGTCATTGGTCTTCGGGTTCTTCATGGCGGCGTCGTTCATCCTCGCCATGCCGGATACAACCGTCGGAGCCAAGGATGGCTTCAACTCGTGGTTCAACCTGTTCGCTAATCTGCCGGTACCGACGTTCCTCCATGCCTTGCTCGCCATCGGTATCGTGGTTGCCAACTACATCTGCGCATTGGCGGGCATGACGTCGATGTCGCGCATGGTGTTCGCCTTCGCGCGCGATGGCGGGCTGCCGGCGTCGAAGATGATATCCCATGTCAGCAAGGCGCACCGCACTCCGGTCGGCGCGATCTGGCTGACGGTGGTACTCTCGGCGGGCGCTACCTACTACGCTCCGTTCATGTTCGCGCTTGCCGCCGGATGTGCGTTGTTCCTGTACGTTTCATACGCGATGCCAATTGCCGCAGGCATGCTTGCCGAGGGCAAGACGTGGAATACGTTCGGTCCGTTCCGGCTCGGGGTCTGGTCGAAACCGTTCGCGGTCATTTCGATCATCGGCGCGCTCATTCTCTGTTACGCCGGGACGCAGCCGCCGTTCAATCCCATCATCTTGCCGCTGTTCCCGGACCTGCCTGTGCCGTTGAATTGGCTGACCAACCCGCTGGTGTTCATTGCCGTTGCTCTGATCATCGGTTGGTTCGTGAGCGAGGGTCGGCGTTTCAAGGGACCGCCAATCGGTGATGAGATCGCTCGGCGGCAGGCGGCACTTCTTGTGGCGGAAAAGGCCGTCGGCGAAATCTGACGGAAGGTCTAAGCTTCCCACCCGCGCGGAGGTATCCCCCGCGCGGGTTTTCTGTTTGAAGGCGAGAGGCGCTCATGGCCGGAATGCTGACGTTCAAGGAGTTGCAGGCGGCGGTCGGCAAGGGCGAGATCGACACGGTGGTCATCGCCTTCCCGGACATGCAGGGACGCCTCATCGGCAAGCGCATGCAAGCGGAATACTTCCTCGACAGCGCCCACGAGGAGACGCACGGCTGCGACTACCTGCTCGCCAACGACATCGATATGGAGCCGGTGCCCGGCTACGCCGCCGCCAATTGGGAGAAGGGCTACGGCGACTTCGTCATGAAGCCCGACATGACGACGCTGCGCCGAATCCCGTGGCTGCCGGGCACGGCGCTCGTGCTCGCGGACATTCTCGATCATCACGACCATGAGGACGTGCCGCATGCGCCGCGCGGCATGCTGAAGAGGCAGATCGCGCGCCTCTCGGCGATGAAGATGAGCGCGTTCTTCGCCTCGGAACTCGAGTTCTATCTTTTCGACGAGACGTACGAGAGCGCCAACGACAAGTCCTATTCAAATCTCAAGACTGCGGGGCGCTACATCGAGGACTACCACATCCTGCAGACGACCAAGGAAGAGGGCATCATGCGAGCGATCCGCACGGGCCTGCAGAGTGCTGGCATTCCGGTCGAGAATTCGAAGGGCGAGTGGGGCCCGGGACAAGAAGAGATCAACGTTCGCTACGCCGACGCGCTCACCATGGCCGATCGCCACGTCATCCTTAAGAACGGCATCAAGGAGATCGCGCTGCTGCAGGGCAAGGCGGTCACTTTCATGGCCAAGTGGCGTTTCGATCTTGCCGGCTCATCCAGCCACATCCATTCCTCGCTCTGGGACACAGACGGCAAGAAGCCGCTGTTCCAGGACGAAAAGGGCGAGCACGGTATGTCGAAGCTGATGCGCCAATATGTGGCCGGCCAGCTCGCCTACGCCCGCGAGATCACATGGTTCCTCGCGCCCTACGTCAATTCATACAAGCGCTTTCAGGTCGGCACCTTCGCGCCGACCAAGGCGATCTGGTCGATGGATAATCGCACCGCCGGCTATCGTCTCTGTGGCGCGCACTCCAAGGCGATCCGCATCGAGTGTCGTATCGGCGGCGCTGACTTGAACCCGTATCTTGCCTACGCCGCGCTGCTCGCCGCAGGCCTCGCCGGCATCGAGCAGAAGCTTGAGCTCGAAGTTCCCTTCGTCGGCGACGCCTACCACGGCAAGCGTCTCCGCGAGGTGCCGAAGACGCTTCGTGAAGCGTTGGAGCTGATGGGCAAATCCAAGATGCTCCGAGCCGCGTTCGGTGACGAGGTCATCGACCACTACGTCCACACCGCTGAGTGGGAGCAATTCGAATACGACCGCCGCATTACTGACTGGGAACTCAAGCGCGGGTTCGAGCGGTATTGAGGAGTCACAGCCGCAGTTGACATATAGATAAACAGTGTTTAAGTTTGTGTATTCTCTTACTAGGGGAGATACACACGTGAGTAAATATGAGCCCCTTCGGGCCCATCTCGAGAGCCGGAAGACAGGGGCAGTTCCGATGACTTTCGCAGAGATAGAGAAAGTGGTCGGGTTCAAGTTGCCGAAGTCGCAGGTTTATCCTGCTTGGTGGAGTAATAACCCGACCAACAATGTGATGACGAGGGCGTGGCTTGCTGCCGGCTACAAGACCGAACAGGTCGATGTCGAAGGCAAGAAGCTTGTCTTCCGCCGGACGAAACCTGCAGTCTCAGCACACGGCGGTTTCGCGGAGGCGCCCGCAGCGAGTGAGGCGAAGCAACCGCGCCGGCATCCTCTTTTCGGTTGGATGAAGGGCACATTCACAATAGCGCCCGGCACCGACCTGACCGCGCCAGCCGATCCCGATTGGGCCGACATCGCCGAGGGCAAGCAGGTGCCCGAAGAGTCGGAGGATGATCGAGCCTGATGGCGCTGTTACTCGACACGTGCGCCGTACTCTGGATTTCGGAAAACGCCCGCTTGGCGGATCCCGCCGTCGAAGCGATCGACAAGGCAGAGGACGACGGCGATCCTTTGCTGTTATCGCCCATCACCGCTTGGGAAATTGGACTCTTGGTCTCTCGTGGT
>JAYTZZ010000039.1:0-12738 GCA_043741595.1 Hyphomicrobiales bacterium
TTCGCCATCGAACCATGCTTGATGGCATTGTCGATGAGGTTGGCGAGCGCTTGCCCGAGAAGCTCGCGGCTTGCTTTCACCACGATCGGTTCCGGCGCATCAACCACGAGCTCTATGCCGGTCTGCTCAGCAACCGGTTCGTAGAGTTCGGCGACGTCGCGGACGATGGCGCTGGCGTCGACCTCGGTCATGGCGCCGTCGGGCGAGCCTGCCTCGATACGCGCGATCATCAGAAGCGCGTTGAACGTCCTGATGAGCTGATCCGATTCCTCGATAGTGGCTTCTAGGGCGGCGCGGTAGCTTGGCGCGTCGCTTGGACCGGCGAGCGCGGTCTCGACGCGGTTGCGCAGGCGCGTCAGCGGCGTCTTCAGGTCGTGGGCGATGTTGTCGGAGACGTCCTTGACGCCGTAGAGCAGATGCTCGATGCGGTCGAGCATGGCGTTGAGGCTGTCGGCCAGCCGATCGAATTCATCGCCGGATCCCGTCACCTCGAGGCGACCCGACAGGTCGCCCAGCATGATGCGGCGGCTGGTAGCGGAGAGAGAATCGATGCGCTTCAGCACGCGGCGGCTGACGAAGATATAGCTCAGCAGTGCGAGCGCGATCATCAGTCCGAGTGCCCAGATGAGCGCCTGGCCGATGATGGTGCGAAACTGCTCACGCTCGCCGATGTCGCGGCCGACGAGCAGCAGGAACCCGCCTTGCAGCCGCACGACTTGCACCATCGCGGTGCGCTCGCCCGAGTCTCCGGCATAGCGTTCATAGGAAACGATCACCGGGTCGATGCCCGAGCGCGTCAGGAGTTCGCTTGAGACCTCGTTCACATTGCCAGCGAGGATGCGCCCGGAAATATCGGTGACGAGGTAGAGGCTCGCACCCGGCTGATGAGCGCGCTGCTCGATTACCTCGACTACCGCCGGCAGCCCGCCGACCCGATACTGGTCGCTCAGCCCCAGAAGCTCCGTCGCGATCGTATCGCGAAGCTGCTGATTGAGGAGAACGTTGGTCGAGTACGCGATGTAGAGGACAAAGAAGACCGAGAAAGCCGAGAACACCGCGATGTAAATCGCCGACAGCTTGAAGGCGGTAGTGCGAACGACCTTGCCGATCGGCGTCACTTGATCATGTACCCGGCGCCGCGAACGGTATGGAGGAGCGGCTCAGGGAAACCCTTGTCGATCTTGGCGCGCAGCCGCGAGATGTGGACGTCGATGACGTTCGTCTGCGGATCGAAGTGGTAGTCCCAGACATTCTCGAGAAGCATGGTGCGCGTCACGACCTGCCCGGCATGCTTCATCAGATATTCGAGCAGGCGGAATTCGCGCGGCTGCAGCGGGATCGCCTGACCGGCGCGGGAGACTGTGTGGCCGAGGCGGTCGAGTTCGAGATCGCCGACGCGGAAGACAGTCTCCGCTGCATCGGGCTTGCGGCGGCGGGCCAGCGCCTCGACGCGGGCGAGGAGTTCGGAAAATGCGTATGGCTTCGGGAGGTAGTCGTCACCGCCGGCGCGAAGGCCAGCGACTCGGTCATCGACCTGGCCAAGGGCGGAGAGGATCAACGCCGGAGTGTGATCGCCCTTGCTGCGAAGCTCCTCGATGACCGAGAGCCCGTCTCGCTTCGGGAGCATACGGTCGACCACGAGCACATCGTAGCCGCCGTCGGCCGCCATCGCCGCTCCGGTGTCGCCGTCCTGCGCGTGGTCGGGGACATGACCGGCCTCGCGCAACGCCTTCGACAGGTAGGCGGCGGCTTCGTTGTCGTCCTCGATCAGGAGAATCCGCATGGCGGGACCATACTACGGGACGGGCCGGTGGCACCTGCCTCCGGAAAAGGGAACGGCAGGCCGGGGTTACCGGCCTGCCGTCCGCGTGGCGAAAGTCTCGGGGCGACGATCGAGCGCTTCCGCCGCTCGCGGGGGGCTCAGGTCGCGGCGAACGTCAACGCGACGAACTGGGTGCGGTCGCCGGACTTGACCCGAAGACGTACAGCCTTGAGGCCTTCAGCCTTGGCATCGGCCACTTTCTTCTCGACGTCGGCGGGCGTGCTTACATCGCTTCCGCCAACCGATAGGATCACATCGCCGGCCTGGAGACCGACCTCGGCGGCCTGACCGTTCGGATCGACGTCGCTTACGACGACGCCATTCTTGTCCTCACTCGGCGAGACCGACATGCCGAAATCGGCGAGCGCCGCGGCGGCTGCCGGGGGAACCTTTTCTGGTGTCTTCGAGTCGGCGGATGCCAGTTGGTCGTCCGACGGGAAGGTGCCCAGCGTCACATCGACATCATGAGTAGTACCGTCGCGCCAGTAGGTGACCGTCACGGTCTTGCCAGGCTCCAGGCCGGAGATGCGGAGAGCGAGATCGCGCGAATCCTTCACCGGCTGACCGTCTACCGAAAGGATCGCGTCCCCGACCTTGAACACCTTGGCAGCCGGGCTGCCTTCGGTGATGTCGTTGACCAACGCTCCTTGATCGTCCTTCAGACGCATGCTGTCGGCGAGGCCCCGCGAGATCGGCTGGATCTGGACGCCGAGCCAGCCGCGAACGACCGAACCGTTGTCCTTGAGCGCGGTAATAATGTGCTCCGCCGTTGACGCCGGAATGGCGAAGGCAATGCCGACGTTGCCACCCGAGGGGGAGAAGATCGCCGTGTTCACGCCGACGACTTCACCGTGGAAGTTGAAGGCGGGACCACCGGAGTTGCCACGATTCACCGCGGCGTCGATCTGCAGGAAGTCGTCGTAGGGACCGGCGCCGATCTGGCGGCCGTGGGCCGAGATGATGCCGGCGGTCACCGTGCCGCCGAGGCCGAACGGATTGCCGACCGCGACGACCCAATCGCCGACGCGCGGCTCCTTGTCGGAGAACTTAACGTAGGTGAACTTGCGGTCGGCGGCGGCGTCCACCTTCAGAAGCGCGAGGTCGGTCTTGTCGTCGCTGCCGATGACCTTGGCGTTCATCTCGCTGCCGTCGTCGAGAATGACGGTCACCGACTGTTCCTTGTCGATGACATGGTTGTTGGTGACGACGTATCCATCCTCGGAAATGAAGAAGCCGGAGCCGAGGCTCATCTGCGACCGTCCCTCGGGACGCTGGAGCCGCGGGTTCTGCTGGCGGAATTGCTTGAAGAACTTGTCCATCGGCGTCCCCTCGGGGAAGTCGAAGAACGGCATGTCGTTCTCGTCGGCGCTGGTGGTTTCGGCGGCCGACTTCACCCGGACGCTCACGACCGCCGGGCGAACCTTGTCGACGACGTCGGCGAAGCTGACCGGCTCGACGCCCTGAACCTGAACGGCCTCGGCCTGCGCCGAATTGGGGCGAACCAGTTCCAGCGAGCCGCCAAATATGGCGCCGCCGAGAATGAGCGTAAGCGCGGTACCGGCAAGAGCCAACGAGTGGACGCTGCGTTTCTTGCGGGTCGGAGTCGGATTGCTGTTCTGATCGGTCATGGGAGTTCTCCGTAGGCCTCTGTGGTGCCAATGGCGCCTGCAGAATCGCTGTCGCCGTTACCCGCGAAATATGGGGGTGGAGACCTTACGCGCCACTGTCAGCCCCATTAAGATTCGGTAATGTTGCGGCGCTTACTGACCGTCGGAAAGCAGCCGGCGCAACGCTTCCTCCTCGTGGGCATCGAGCGCCTGTGGCCCGGCGGCACCGCGTCTCCGGCGAAAGGTCGCCACGGCAATCAGTCCGCCTAAGAGCAATGCGCCCGGCGGGGCGATCCACAGAAGCGCCGTTCCCCAATTGAAACGCGGCTTGAGCAGGATGAACTCGCCGTAGCGGGCGACGAGGAAATCCACCACCTCCGCGTCACTGTCGCCGGCGGCAATGCGTTCGCGCACCAGCACGCGGAGATCGGCGGCGAGCGGCGCGTCGGAGTCGTCGATCGACTGATTCTGACAGACCATGCATCGCAATTCTTCGGAGAGGTCCCGAGCGCGCGACTCGAGAGCCGGATCCTTCAGCATTTCGTCGGGTTGGACGGCCAGGGCTGGAGATACGAGCAACAAACACAGAAGCACGCAGAACCAAGCGGCACATCTCCCACCCCGCTCATCCCCGCGAAAGCGGGGACCCAGGAGTCGCAGCATCGGGCTCCTCCCGGACCACATGGATTCCCGCTTTCGCGGGAACGAGTGGATTGAGGGGAGGATCATTCGGCGGCCACCGTTTGTCGCGTTGTTGCCGGCCGCGGCGCACCGACGCGCAGTCGTCGATCGCTCAGTGACAGCAATCCTCCGAGCGCCATGACGATCGGGCCAAGCCAGATCAGCGTCACCAGCGGCTTCCAGAAGACGCGCACCGTCGTGGTGCCGTCGGCGGCGATGTCGCCAAGCGAGAGATAGAGCTGGGAGAAACCGAACGTCCGGATAGCGGCTTCGGTGGTCGACGTGGCACGCGCTGCGAAGCGCCGCTTGGAGGGCTCCATCTCGGCGATCAGCGCACCGCCCTTCCGCACGGAGAAGCGCACCACCGTCTCGTCGTAGTTGGAACTCGGGCGCTCGACGAAACCATCGAGGGTCAACGAGTAACCGGAGAGTTCGACCGTCTCGCCCGGCTTCATGGATTGAATCGATTCGGTCGCCCACGTCGTAGCTACGACAACGCCGAGGGCCGTGATGCCGACGCCCATATGAGCGAATGTGGTGCCGAAGGCCGATCGCGGCAGGCCGGCTGCGCGGCGGATGCTTTCCGCGAGTGGCAAGCTGCCGAGCTTGATGCGGAATGCAAACTCGGAGGCTGCGCCAACGATCAGCCATAGGCCGAGCCACACGCCGAAGATCGCGAGCGCCGATTGCGCGCCCGCTATGATGGCCGCGATCACCGCGCCGACGATGGCGAGCCCGAAGGCGAACATCAGCCGCTCGGCGGCGGCGCGCAGGTCGCCCCGCTTCCACGCGAGCAGCGGCCCGAAGGGAACGATGATGAGAAGGGGAATGACGAGGGGAACGAATGTCAGGTTGAAGAACGGCGCACCGACGGAGATGCGCGCGCCGGTCAATGCCTCTAGCGCCAAAGGATAGAGTGTGCCGATGACGACCGTCGCCGCCGCCGCGGCGAAGAAGATGTTGTTGAGGACGAGCGCCCCTTCCCGGCTGATCGGCGCGAAAACGCCTCCGGGTGACAGCGTCCCGGCACGGAACGCGAAGAGCGCCAGCGCGCCGCCGATGAAGATGCAGAGGATCGCGAGGATGAAGACGCCGCGCGTCGGGTCTGACGCGAACGCGTGAACCGACGTCAGCACGCCAGAACGCACAAGGAACGTGCCGATCAGACTCAGACTGAAGGCGAGAATGGCGAGGAGGATCGTCCAGATCTTGAGCGCGTCGCGCTTTTCCATGACGACGGCCGAGTGGAGGAGCGCGGTCGCGACCAGCCATGGCATGATCGAGGCGTTCTCGACCGGGTCCCAGAACCAGAAGCCGCCCCAGCCTAGTTCGTAGTAGGCCCAGTACGAGCCCATGGCGATGCCGACCGTGAGGAACATCCACGCGGCCAGCGTCCATGGCCGGGCCCGGCGCGCCCAGGCGGCATCGATGCGACCCTCGATCAGCGCTGCGACCGCGAAGGCGAACGAGATCGAGCAGCCGACGTAGCCGAGGTAGAGAAGCGGGGGGTGGATGGCGAGGCCGATGTCCTGGAGGACAGGATTGAGGTCGTTGCCCTCGAGCGGCGCTGGGAAAATGCGCGCGAATGGATTGGAGGTGACGAGAATAAAGAGGAGGAACGCGGACGCGATCCAGCCTTGAACCGAAAGCGCGAGAGCTTTCAATTTTGCGGGGAGGTTGGCGCCGAATGCGGCGACGAGCGCACCGAATAGCGCGAGGATCAGCACCCAGAGGAGCATCGACCCCTCGTGGTTCCCCCAGACGCCGGTCACCTTGTAGAGGAGTGGCTTCGACGAGTGTGAATTCTCGACGACATTGACGAGGGAAAAATCGGAGACGACGTAGGCGTGAATAAGTGCCGCGAACGCCAGCCCGACGAGGAGGAACTGGGTCAGCGCCGCCGGCGCCGCCACCGCCTGCAGCCGCTCGTCATCGCGAAGCGCACCGAAGAACGGCACCGACGATTGGACGAGCGCGAGGCCAAGCGCCAGTACCAGAGCGAAGTGGCCGAGTTCGGCGATCATTGGGCCGGAGGAGTTAGCGGCATCGGCGCGCCGGTTGCCGCGTCGGCGCCTTCCTGCCAGCGTCCGGACGCCTTCAGCGCGTCGACCACTTCGCGCGGCATGTAGCGTTCGTCATGCTTGGCGAGGACTGTGTCGGCCGCAAAAGAGAAGTCGTTGCCGATGACACCCTCGGCGACCACCCCCTGGCCTTCGCGGAAAAGGTCGGGAAGAATACCCTGATAGGTCACCGCGATCGATGTCTGCCCGTCGGTTACGTCAAAGCGGACGTGGCCGTCGGCTTCCTTGGCGAGGCTGCCGTCGGCAACCAGCCCGCCGAGGCGAATGCGCGTTCCCGCCGGAAGCTGCTTGGCGACCACGTCGGTCGGTGAATTGAAGAATACGATGCGATCGGAGAGCGCATAGAGAACCAGCCCCGCCGCGACAAGGAGCACTGCCCCGGCGATGCCGATCAGCGTCAGTCGCCGCCGCCTCCGGGTCATTGTGCCGTCTCCGTCAATCCGAGTTCGCGCGCAGCTGCTTCGACAACCGCGAACTTGGTCGCGTCGCCCGCCAAGGCAGTCCGTGCATGCCCATATGCGGTACGGGCGTCCGCGGCGCGGTCGAGAACCATATAGGAGCGGATCAGGCGCGCCCATCCGTCGGCGTCGGTCGGCTCGGTCTTCAGCCGCTCGGCAAGCGAGGCGACCATGCCTTCGATCATCTGTTGGCGCTGTGCGGGGGAGAGATTGGCGGCGGCGTCGACGTCCGCCGCGCTCGCACCCGGATCGGGCGTCTCCAGCGCGGCAAGCTGCCGCTCAGCCTCGCTGATCCAGGGAGCATCCTTCGGCGCGCCGTCGAGCAGAGCGCGCCATGCGATCTTCGCCTCGTCAGTCTTGCCGTCCTGGCCGAGTGCAAGCGCCAGATAAAACCGCGGGCGAACATCGTCGGGGGAAAGCGCGTGGGCTCGCGCGAAGGCGGCACGCGCGTCGGCGGTTACCTGTCCGCTCTCGCGGAACATCGCCTCGCCGAAATCGGCCTCCCGGGCAGCGGTCGAGCCGAGGAAGCGAATCGCGTTGGAATAGGCGCGGACGGCATCCGCGTCTCGGCCAAGCTTGACATAGACCGGAGCGATCACCTCCCACCCCTTCCCGTCCCCGGGTTGGGCGGCGAGATGCGCCTCCACCTGCGCGACTAGCTTGGTTATGTCCTGAAGCGCGACCGCGTCAGCGCGCGAGGCCAGCGGCTGGTCGGGGTTCTGCGGCGAGCCGAGAGCGAGGTAAAGAGCGAGCACGGCAATCGGCATCACGACGATCAGCCCCGCCGCGATCTTGCGCGGCCAATCCGCCGGCGCCGCCGTGGGCTCCGCCGCCTCCCCTTCGCGGATCAGCCGCCGCGCGATCTCCGTCCGCGCGCCCGCCGCCTCGCTATCGGCGATGACGCCGCGAGCAACATCGCGATCCACTTCGTCGAGCTGGTCGCGGTAGATCGCCATCGCGGGCGCCGTGGCGGAGCGCGCGACACGGCGCGAGCCGCCGAGCGGCAGCAGGAGCGGAAGGCAGGCCGCGGCGGCAAGCACCGCCATGGCGATCCAGAGAACCATTGCGTTATCCGGGGCCGGGTTTAGCCTCGTCGGCTATCGGTCGCCCGGAGACATAGTGTCGCTCGGCTCCGGAAGGCAATGGCCGGCCGGTCGCCTTAGGTGACGACCTTCCACGTGCCGTCCGGCTGGCGGCAGGCTGTGCCGCGGGCCACTTCCGGCTGCCCGTCGATATAGATGGTGTGGGTGTAGTCGCGGCAGTTGTAGTCGTTGACCCGATAGGTCGATCCGGCGATCACGTCGCCATAGCGCCCTGAGCGGCCGCGCCACTGTATGGGAACTCCGGTGCGGCTGTATTCCAGCGCCCGGTATTCCGCGTCCATTGCCATCTTGCGGTCTTGCGCATCAAGGCTGGCGCCCACCTCGTTGCCGATGAAGCCGCCGACCAGCGCGCCGACCGCGACCGCGCCAATGTTGCCGTTTCCGACCGCTCCGCCCACAAGCGCACCTGCCACCGCCCCGGTAAACGCGCCTGCGTCCTGCTTCGGGCCGCCTCCCATGCAGCCCGCGAGCGTCAGGGACACCGCGCCGAGAGCGCCAATGAGTGCGATGCGATTCATTCTTACTGCTCCAGGGAGGGGCGAATCGGGGGGACGGGCCACTGGACGCGCCGGAGTGTCACTGGAGCATGGCGAAAATGAGAAGATGCATCACGCCCCCGGCAACACGACTTCGGCGCGGAGGCCACCGAGCGGCGAGCGCGAGAGGGTGAACGTGCCTTGATAGAGCGCAACGAGGTCGGTGACGATCGACAGGCCAAGACCAGAGCCAGGCTTTGACTCGTCGAGGCGCTTGCCGCGCGTAGTCGCCTGCTCCATCTGAGCGGCAGTTAGGCCCGGGCCGTCGTCGTCGATCAGGATAGTCAGTTTGCCCGGCGTTTCGTCGCCCTCCGGCGCGGCGTATTCGGTGGCGAGCGTCACCCTGGTTTTCGCCCATTTGCAGGCGTTGTCGATAAGGTTGCCGACGATCTCCTCGAGGTCCTGCTGTTCGCCCTTGAAGCGTGCGTCGGCCGGCCCGCTTGAAGAAATGTCGACGCCGCGGTCGCCGTGAATGCGCTTCATCGCCCGCGCCACCCGTGTCACGACGGGACTGACGTCGGTGATCGCGCCGATGACGTTGACCCGCGCCGCAATGCGCGCGCGATCGAGATAGTGGGCGAGCTGGTTGCGCATAATCTCCGCCTGCTCAACAACCTTCGCGGCAAGCGGGTTGTCCCGGTTCGCGCGCGCCTCGTTGATGACGACGCTGAGCGGCGTCTTCAGCGCGTGGGCAAGGTTGCCGACCTGCGTGCGGGCGCGGTCGATGATTTCCTGGTTCGATTCGAGCAGCGCGTTCAGCTCCTTTACCAGCGGCTCGATCTCGGCCGGCAGCTTCTCTTCGAAGCGCGTCTGCTTGCCGCTGCGAAGGTCGGCCAGTCCGCGGCGGGTAGCATCGAGCGGCCGCAAACCCCAACGAATCTGGATTGCCGTGGCGATGATGAGGCCGATGCCGAACACCGCCAGCGTCAGCACGACGCTGTTCCGGAAGCCGGCGATCTGCGCTTCCATCACACCGACGTCGCCGGCGACCAGCACATCCAGTTTGTGCCCCTCCGAGAACGTCACGGTCTGGCTTAGAAGGCGGAGGGACTGGTTGTCCGGCCCGGTGAGCGCCCCGGCCGTGACGCCTTCGACGACCTGCGTCGCCGTTGCTTTCGCCATGTCGAGCACATCTGCGAAGAGCGAGCGCGAGGCGAGCAGGACCCGCCCGGCCCCCGCTTCACGCACCTGCCAGTACCAGCCCGAGTAGAGAAGCTCGAAGCGCTGTTCGCCGAGATTGCCGGGATCGACAAGATCGGCCGGATCCTGCCCGGCGAGGTTGCCGACGAGCGTCTTCAGATAGACGGCCATGCGCTCATCAAACGCGGCCTCGGCATTCTGGCGGTAGAGGGATGTGAGGATGACTCCGGCGGCGATCAGCGCGAGCGCGGCCCACAGGGACGCCGACGCAATCAAGCGGAACGCGAGTGAGTTAAGCCGCATTGCCCGGATCGACGATGCGGTAGCCGAGGCCGCGTACCGTCTCAATGATGTCGGCCGACACCTTCTTGCGGAGGCGTCCGACGAAAACCTCGATGGTGTTGGAGTCGCGGTCGAAGTCCTGATCGTAGAGGTGCTCGATCAGCTCCGTGCGCGAAACCACGCGGTCGCGGTGATGCATCAGGTACTCAAGCACACGGTATTCATGCGAGGTCAGCTTCACCGGGTTGCCGTCGACCGTGACCCGGCCCGCCTTGCTGTCGAGCCTAACCGGTCCGCACTCGATCTCGTTGGTGGCGTGACCGGCGGCGCGGCGGACGAGCGCGCGAACGCGGGCGAGTACTTCTTCGATGTGAAAGGGCTTGGCGACGTAGTCGTCGGCGCCGGCGTCGATGCCCTGCACCTTGTCGCTCCAGCGGTCGCGCGCCGTCAGAAGCAGAACCGGCATTGTCCGCCCATCGCGGCGCCATTTTTCGAGCACGCTGATGCCGTCGAGGACCGGAAGACCGATGTCGAGGACCACCAGATCGTAGGGCTCGGTGTCGCCGAGGAAGTGCCCCTCCTCGCCGTCCTTGGCCGAATCGACGGCGTAGCCGGCCTCCTTCAGCGCTTCCGTGAGCTGACGGTTCAGGTCCGCATCGTCTTCAACCACCAGCACGCGCACGTCAGCCCCTCCGTCAGGTCAGTAGTTGATACTACCGGTCTGCGCATCGATCTGCACATGAGTCGTATTCGCGCCGGCGCTCGAATAGACGTCGACGAGATAGATGAGCCTGCCGCCCATCTCGCAGAGCTGTTGCCTGACGATGTCGCCCGGGACCGCCGCCCGTATCGCGCGGAGCACGCTCGACAGCGGCACCGCTTGGCCGCTCGCCACTGCCGCGCGAGTCTCGGCGGCCGAAAGGCACTGGTCTGCCGCGGCTGGAACCGCGCCGACGCCGGCCGGTCCTGCCAGGAATAGTGCCAGCCCAAAGGCCAGCGTGCGGAGGGATTCGCGGAACATGGGCGTGTCACTAGGCGTCAGGACATGAACCCCCGCTGAATATCGCGTTATCCATGCACTAACTACCTCGCCTGCCGACGAGCGTCCGGGTGATGCGCTCGCCGCTTTCTGAAAGGAAGACGGCCGAAATTATCCACCCACTCCACTGGCCAATCAGAGCCGCAAGCCACCTGCCCCGGACTGCGATCCGGGTCGCCGAACGCCAGCGCCAGCCAGCTCCCGAGTGCGCCGGCGATGCGCGCCGTCAGCGGCAGCACGGTGCCGCACCAGAAGGCGCGGTTGGCCTCCGCGTAGTTGGCGTAGGTGTTGTCGCCGGGGATGCCGAGCAGCATCGGCGGCACCCCGAAGGCGAGCGCGCCGTCGAGCAACAGTGGGCGCCCGGCGCGCGCCGCGCCGGTGGGTTAGCGATTCCCCTTTAGCGCCGCCTAGGAAGGCCGCGCGATCAAGAACTGCTCGCGCTTCCTGCCCTTTTTCTCCAGCGCGACCAGCCATCTCGGGGCGAGGCCCCTCCCCGCCCACGTCTCGCCCTTCGGACCACGGAATTTTGGAGCGGCGGTGCGACCCTTAAGCGGATGGGCAGGCGAACCGGTCTTGCCATTTCTCCGGCGGGAGCCGTTCAAACGGCTCGCAGCGGGCACGCTGGAGGTATGTGCGATCGCCGATAAAGCCGCAATCCGCGATTCAAGAGATTTGCGTTCGGCGACCACCCTGCGAGAAACCACCCTCTCGATCTCGTCGCGCAACGCCACAAGCTCCAAAAAATCCATCTTTTCGAAATCGCGTATTTGTTTCGCCATTTTGAACCCCTCGTGCAGAACTAAGGGCGCTCTCATACTAATTCGCCCGTTCACAACATAACCCGTCGCGCGACAAAATCATGATCAATTGGGGCGACAATTTCGGTGACGAGTTATCCATTAACTGAGTTGTATTGGAGCCATGCCCGCGTGCCTACATTGTACGTGCGCATCGGTGAGCTGGAGATGTCGAAGTACCGAACGTGAGTTCGTCGTCCAGAAACGAATTGCGGCCATGTGAGTTTTGACGCGGGCCGTTAGGCAGCGAACCGCAAATCGCGGCCAAACAGAAACCGCCTCACCGACGGTGCGATGAGAAGGTTTTCGATTTCTTTGCCCGGGTCGTATGACGCGCTTGCGAGGCACCGGGGCGCCGTTATCGCGCTTCCTTGGAGGCACTTCGCTTCCGCAATCGAACGCCTTCCCCTCCTCCGTTTTCGTCGATGAAGTCGACGCCCGCCCAACCATCACGGGCGAAATTACGAAATGAACACCGAGGTTGTTAGAGGCCAAGAATTGGGTTCGTTCTGCCAAAAACACGGCGATGTGGCCGATCCCATCGAAGCCTTCGTTCTTCCATCGTTCGCACGAACAACTGCGTCTATGGCAACACGATCACCTGTTGCCGCCAACGCGCCATTGCGAGTCAACGCGTGAACATGTCGTCACGTAGTCGCGTTTACGGTGCGCCGACGTTCTCGCCGCGCAGGCGCCGCAGGATCTTCTTCCGCCGTGACAGCGCCCGTCGTTCGTAACGATCGATCCTGGCAAGTTTGGCCACCACCTCGCCAAATGCGGCCACGAGCCCGGCGCGGTTTTAGTGCCCGGACCTGCTGCCGGGTGTCCATTCGGAGTGGCTCCCGAAGCATCTGCCGAGCGCAAGGAAAGGCCGGACGTCCGAAGGAAACGCCGCCTTCAACCGCGAGCGGGCTCGCCTAGGTTTCGATGAGTTCGATAGGGGCCGCTGCCGCATCGTGTTGGTCGGAATCAAATGCCGCCGCACCCGCCGAGGCAATCCGCGATGCCAAGGTCGCAACGCGCGTATCGAACAAATCAACGTGGTGTGGATCGCAGCGACGCCGTGAGTGCGCGCGCTCCGTTCATTAAGATCGCAAACCATTTGCACACCACCGTCCTCGAACTCCATCGGGCGGGATGGCACAACGCCGCGTGCGCTCGGCGTCGAAGCCGCGCGCTCGGCGTCGAATGG
>JAYTZZ010000040.1:0-5490 GCA_043741595.1 Hyphomicrobiales bacterium
CGCGGGTGGATCACCGCCATGACGATACCGATCACGGCAGCCCCGATAGCGCAGGCCAGTAGAACGCGTCGCCGGTCCATGCGATCGGAAAGGCGACCCAGGGGAAATTGGATAAGCGAGCCGCCGAGAAGGGCGCCCGACATCAACAATGCGATGTCGCGAACCTGCAAGCCGATCTGTTGGGCGTAAACCGGCCCCAGCGTTCCGAACGCGCCGTTGACGAGGCCGATAAGGAAACAGACGACAGCGCCGACGGGGGAGAGCGCGTAGAGGCGCGGAATGTCGAGACTTGCGGTCTTCAGCGGCTGCGGGCTCGCTGCGGTCGAAAGTGCTGTCGGCAAGATCGCCAGGCAGTAGAAAATCGCGCCGATGGCGAAGAAGAAAAAGTCGCTCGGCGGCTCAATGACGAGGAAGAGCTGCCCGGCGGTCGAGGCGGCGAAGTTCACCATCTGGTAGACGGAGAAGATCGTGCCGCGGTTCTCGCGGGATGCCCGCTCGTTGAGCCAGCTTTCGACGACCATCGCTGCGCCGGCGAAGCAAAAGCCGGAGAGGGCGCGGAGCGAAATCCATGCAAACGGCGAAATGATCAGGACGTTGAGCAGGATGGTGACCGCAGAGACCGAAGCCAGCGCGCCGTAGCTCCTGACGTGCCCAACGCGGCGCACGATCTGCGGAATGAGCAGGCAACCGCCGATGAAACCTGCCGCCCAGCTTGTGCCGAGGAGGCCAAGCTGGGTGACGGTGAACCCCTCCACTGAACCGACTACTGGAAGGAGAAGGCCGTGCAACCCGCCCGCGATCAGAAGGAAGGCGGAGCCGAGCAATAGGGAAGCGACGGCTACAAGCTGTGATGTCATCTGGGCAGGAAAGCCGGGTTCGATTCGTTGGCGCCGTGTTTTTCGGCCGGCGCGGCGCCAAATTCAAGGCTCAGGCGTCGAGCGCTTCCTTGAGAAGAAGGAAATCACGCCAGGCGAGGCGTTTCTGCAGCGATTGGCGCAGCAAGTAGGCCGGATGGAGGGTCGCCATGGCGCGGATGGTGCGTGTGCCGGTGTCGAATTCGCGCCATTGACCGCGGAATTTCAGGATCCCTTGCGTATTGCTCATGAGTTCGGCGGCTGATGGAGCGCCGAGGCAGATCAGGAAATCCGGATCGACCAACTCAATCTGCCTCGCGATGAACGGGCGGCACGCGGCGGTTTCCTGAGGCGTCGGCGTGCGATTGCCGGGCGGGCGCCAGGGAACGACGTTGGCGATATAGACGCTCGTCCGGTCGAGGCCGATCGCCGCCAGCATGCGGTCAAGCAACTGGCCCGAGCGGCCCACAAAGGGCACGCCCTGAATGTCTTCGTCGCGGCCGGGGGCCTCTCCGACCAGCATCACGCGTGCCTTCGGATTGCCGTCTGCGAAGACAAGCTGCGTGGCTGTCTTCCGAAGGCCGCAGCCGTCGAAGTTCGCCAAGGCCTCGCGCAGTTCGTCCAGGTTGGCGGCAGCCTGAGCGGCGGAGCGGGCGGCGCGTTCGGTTTCGTCGAGCGGCGCAACCGTCTGGCTTGTCGGCGTGATCAGCGTACGGAGTGAAACGCCATCGGGGAGTGTCCTGCGCTCTGGTGTTGTGGGTGCTGCCGCAACAGGCTGAGGGCGGGTGGCAAAACGGTCGACCGGCGCTTCTTGCAGCGCTACGTCCACACCCATATCGGCGTACCAGGCGATGAGTGCCGCAGGGTCTTGTGGGGTTTCGATCATGCCTGATCGTACAGGCGCATTGCGCCGCCGCAAAGGTCGCTCGAACTGGACCTCGCCTGGTCACGGCAGCTGCACGATCTGGTGCGTTTCGCGTCACGCGAAACCGTCGTAGTCTGATCAGGCCGCAAGACATTTCAGTCCGGCGGGTTTCCCGCTGGGCTTCTTGTTTTCTGTCCGCGGGCAAGCTGGAGAGGTGTTCGATGTGGAGAATCCTTGCGCTCGCCGTGCCGGCGTTTCTTGTGACAAACTCCGCCGGCGCCGATCCGGTGCTCACCGGCGAAGCTGCCTTCGGCGATTGGAGTGGCGATCATCCGGGCGTCCGGCGGCTGATCTCGGCTGCCGATCTGCCTGCGGCTGATCTCAGCGCATCGAACAGCGCTAGCGCTGACATTCGTCCGTTCCCCGAAGGCACCAAGCCGACCGTTCCGCCGGGGTTCACCGTCGATCTCTTCGCAAGCGACCTCAACATGCCGCGCACGATCCGCGTCGCTCCGAACGGCGACATCTTCGTCGCCGAAAGCGGTGCCGGGCGCATCACCGTTTTCCGTGCGGCTGATAATGCGACAGCGCCCTCAGAGAAGAGCGTCTTCGCCGAGGGTTTCAACTATCCCTACGGCATCGCATTCTATCCGCCCGGACCTAACCCGGTGTTCGTCTATGTCGCGCAGCGCGACCGGATTTTTCGCTTCCCCTACAAGAATGGTGACCTCAAGGCGAGCGGCGAGAGGATTCCTGTGCTCGCGGGCATTCCGGCTACGGGACACTCGACCCGCGACATTCTTTTTTCACCGGACGGCAAGCTCATGTACCTCACCGTGGGGTCGGCCTCGAATGCCGGCGAGGGCCTTGCGAAGAAATCGCCGGAAGATATCGTGCGGATCGAAACCAACCTTGGACTCGGGGCGGCATGGGACGAGGAGACGGGGAGGGCGAGCGTATTCACGTTCGATGCGAGCGGCCGGAACGGCAAGGTTTTCGCCAGCGGCATTCGCAATTGCTCCGGTATCGCCGTTCAGCCCGCGACCGCCGCGCTTTGGTGCGCCACCAATGAGCGCGATGGCATCGGCGACAATCTGCCGCCTGACTATATCTCGCGCATCAAGCAGGGCGGCTTCTACGGTTGGCCCTGGTACTACATCGGCGACAACGAGGATCCGCGCCATGCCGGCGAGCGCCCGGATCTCAAAGGCAAGGTCACGGTCCCGGACGTTCTCCTGCAACCGCATTCAGCGCCGCTCGCCATCACCTTCTATGACGGCACGGCGTTTCCTGAAGAATATCGCGGCGATGGATTTGCCACGCTCCACGGGTCTTGGAATCGGGGCAAGCTCACCGGCTACAAGGTCGTGCGCATCATCCTGAAGGACAACGTCCCGACCGGCGAGTACGAAGACTTTGTGACTGGCTTCGTTCTCGGCGACGACACAATCGCTGGCCGTCCGGTTGGCATCGCCGTTGCCCACGATGGGGCGCTTCTCGTGAGCGAGGACGGCAACAACACGATCTGGCGTATCGCAGCCGTGAAGTAGGCACGCGGGCAGCCCCTTTGGTTCGTGCCGCCTGAGCGTTATATTCATCCGGACAGATCGACCCGCTGAGTCTGCCGATGCCCTCTCTTATTCAGTCTGACCTTGACGTTCTGGCAGCTGCCGAAGCCTGGCGGAAGGCCGGCCGCGCTGTGGCTCTGGCGACGGTCGTCGAAACCTGGGGCTCGGCGCCGCGCCCGGTGGGTAGCCACCTTGTCGTCGATGCCGACGGTAATTTCGAAGGTTCGGTGTCGGGTGGTTGCGTCGAGGGAGCGGTCGTCGGCGAGGCAATCGACGTTATCGCCAGCGCCAAACCGAAGATGCTTGAATTCGGCGTTGCTGACGAGACCGCGTGGCGGGTCGGCCTCTCGTGCGGGGGTCGCATCAAGGTCTACGTTGAGAAGCTGGACTAGGCGATGAAGCGCTCGCGTTATCCGATGCCTGACGACATCAAGAAAGCGCTCACCGCAGGCGGCGTCACCGCGGCGTATGGTGAGCGCCCGGCGTATCAACAGAACGACTATGTCGGCTGGATCACGCGAGCCAAGTTGCCGGCTACGCACAACAAGCGGATCGCGCAAATGGTCGCCGAACTGAAGAAGGGCGGCGTCTATATGAAGATGCCGCACGCGAGCAGCGCCAAGACCAAACGATGAAGCTCGACATCCTCAGTCAGCTCAATGCCGCACGTCACAAGCGGCAGGCGGCGATCGTTGTGACCGACACGGACAATGGTCACACTCGGCTGATCGTGGAAAGTGACGGGTATCTTGCCGATCCGCTCGCCGGGGAACTCGCCCGCCGCTTTTCCTCCGGAGCGTCGGGCGTCGTCCCCGGCGCGAACGTCTTTCTCACGGTGCATCTGCCGCCGCCAAAGCTGGTCGTCATTGGCGCGGTCCACATCAGCCAGGTGCTCGCGCCGATGGCGAAGCTTGCCGGCTTTGATCTCACCATCGTCGATCCGCGTACGGCGTTCGCCACGGACGATCGCTTCCCGGACGCGACGCTTTTGGCAGAATGGCCCGTGGACGTACTGCCGCGTCTTGGCCTTGACCCGTTCACGGCGCTGGCGGCGCTTTCCCATGATCCGAAGATCGATGACGGAGCGCTCGTGGCAGCAATCCGGGCTGGCTGCTTTTATGTCGGCGCGCTCGGGAGCCGCAAGACGCACGGTAAGCGCCTGGAGCGTCTGCGCGCTGTCGGCCTTGACGAGGCGAGCCTCGCCCGCATCCGCGCGCCGATCGGCGTGGCCATCGGCGCGCAGTCGCCGGCGGAGATCGCGGTGGCTATCCTCGCCGAGGTGATCGCCGCGCTTCGCAGCCGCGGTGTCGCTGCTAAAGGGGCGGCGGCGTGAAATTCGGTCGAGTGTCGGTCGGCGAGGCGGCCGGTGCGATCCTTGCCCATTCGGTGCGGTTCGCTGATGGCTCGATCCGCAAAGGAACGACGCTCACCAGCGATCACGTTGCCATGCTGAAGGCGGCCGGCGTCGGCGAGGTCGTGGTCGCCCGTCTTGGACCTGACGATGTGCACGAGGACGCGGCCGCTGCCGTAATTGCCACTGCGCTCGCCGGTGTGGGGGTGCGGGTCGAGCGGCCGTTCACTGGCCGGGCCAACCTCAGCGCGGAATCCGCCGGGGTCGTCGTGATAGATCGCGCCGCTATTGACCGGCTGAACCGCGTCGACCCGGCGATAACGATCGCTACCGTCCCGGAATTCGCGGTCGTGTCCGCCGGGCAGATGATCGCGACCGTCAAGATCATTCCGTTCGCGGTCGGCCGCGCGACGCTTAACGCCGCAACCGCCTCGGCAGCGATCCGATTGGCGCCGTTCCGACCAATGAAAGTCGGGCTGGTTGCGACGGCACTTCCCTCGCTGAAACCGTCGGTCATGGACAAGACCCGCCGACTCCTCGACGAGCGATTGCGGCCCGCTGGCGCGACCGTCCTGCGCGAAGACCGGGTCGCCCATGACCCCGGCGCCGTGGCCACTGCCCTTGCCGATATGGCAAAGCGCGGCGCCGAGTTGCTGATCGTCTTCGGCGCCTCCGCTGTTGTCGATGGCGATGATGTGATCCCTGCCGCGATTCGACAGGCAGGCGGCCAGGTCACGCGGCTCGGAATGCCAGTCGATCCCGGCAATCTGATTGTGCTTGGTTCAATCGGCAAGGTGCCGGTGATCGGCGCGCCCGGCTGTGCGCGCAGCCCGAAGGAAAATGGGTTCGACT
>JAYTZZ010000041.1:0-2279 GCA_043741595.1 Hyphomicrobiales bacterium
CTGGTCGTCGCGGCCGCTGCCTTCGCGTGGTGGCTGCTACGCCGGCTGGGCGTGATCAGATGGTGAGGGCTCATTCGCCTCTGGCGGTTTCCAGCGATAGATCCAGTCGTTCCGTTCCAGCACCAGCCGCTCGCCGGCGAATTTCAGTGATGCGTCGCGCGCGAACGCAAGCATTCCGCCGTAGTGGTACTGGGTGCCAGCCTGATCGGCCGCCTCCGAGACGCGTGCCACGCGTTCCTTGCGCGCCGCTTCGTAAGCGCGAAGGGCCGCCGGAATGTCGGTGGCGCCGCGGAGCGTGTCGGCAAGGACGATCGCGTCTTCCATCGCCATCGTCGCGCCTTGCGCGAGATATGGCACCATCGCATGGGCGGCGTCGCCGAGGAGGGCGAGGCGGTCGTGCGTCCATGCTGCGTTGGGGTCGATCTTCGTGATCGCGAACTTCTGCCAGGTGATCGGCGCCGCCAGAAGCCGGCGCGCCTGCGGCGGCCAGTCCTTGAAGCGTGCGGCAAGATCGGCCCGATCGCCGACGGCGCTCCAGCCCTGTTTTTCCCATTGTTCTCGCACGATCGCGACAATGTTGAGCGCGGCGCCCCGCGCGACCGGGTAGTGGACGAGGTGTGCGTCGCGGCCGAGCCAGAGACCGGTCCGGTTCATGGCCACGAGCGCGCTTGCCTCATCGGCTGCGAGGATCGCGCGCCACGCGGTGCTGCCGGTAGCGCTTGGGTTCGCGCTCCCCGGAATTTGTTCGCGGGACGACGACCAGACGCCGTCCGCGGCAATGATGGCCACCGCCGGAACCACGTCGATGCGGGTCGGCATCTTGATCCGTACCAGGAGGCCTTCGCCCTGCGCCATGGTTTGCGGCACGGTCGCGCTGAGTTCGAGCGTGATGTCGAAATCGCCCCTCAGGGCCTCGACGAGGATCCTCTGCAGGTCGGCGCGGTGGATGACGCGATAGGGAAACTCGTAGCGTTGGCGGAACGCCGAGATCGGGACTGTCGTAATGACGTCGCCGCTCGTCCCGCTGCGTATCTCGATTGCCGCCGGCTCGATTGCGTTTGCGGCGATAGCTTTTTCGAGGCCGAGCTTCGCTAGCGCGCGGCCGGCGTTCGGGGAGAGCTGAATACCGGCTCCGGCTTCGCTGAGATGTTCCGAACGCTCGGCGATGATGACGCGAAACCCGACGGCGGAAAGCGCCAGCGCCGCGGTTAGCCCGCCAATGCCGGCTCCGATGACGACGATGGTCTGTCGTTCGCCGCCCTTCGCTTGCGAGTTGGTTGCCAAATCGCCCCTCGGTCAGGCGGCGCGCTCACGGTAGAGGTGGTCCGGCGGGTTGGTTTGCGTCGCGCCCAGATCGGCCCTGTGGCGGTAGAGCGTCGAGCAATAGGGGCAGACCTGCTCATCGGCTTCGCCCATGTCGAGATAGACATGGGGGTGGTCGAACGGTGGTTCGGCGCCGATGCACATGAACTCTTTCACCCCAATCTCGACGACGCGGATACCGGAGGTGTTGTGGAAATGGGGGACGATGTGGTCGACCATCAGGTTCAGCCCTTGCCTTCGCTGGCGGGACAATAGCGGCGCCCGTTGCCAAGTGGTAGGCCCGTTCGAATGGACCATTTCTCTTCCAACGGCGTCGATATCGCCTACACCGAAGTGGGCGAAGGCCCGCCGATCCTGCTCATTCATGGCTTCGGTTCGAACCACGCGGTCAACTGGCGGTCGACGAGCTGGTTCGACACCCTCACGAAGGCCCGGCGGCACATCATCGCGATGGACGTGCGCGGTCACGGGGCAAGCGAGAAGCTCTATCGGTCGGAGGACTACCGTCCGACGCTGATGGCGACCGACGCGGCGAACTTGCTCGACCATCTCGGTATGAAAAGCGCCGACGTCATGGGCTACTCCATGGGCGGTCGCATCGCGGCGGTCCTTGCCATCGAGCATCCGGACAAAGTTACGACGCTCATCATCGGCGGCATGGGAATGGGGATCGTCGAGGGCATCGGTGGCGAGGAGGAGATCGTCGCTGCGTTAGAAGCGCCTTCCGTCGAGCAAGCAGTCGGGCAAACGGGCATAGCCTACCGGAAGTTCGCCGAGCAAACGTCGAGCGATCGCCGGGCGTTGGCGGCGTGCATCATTGGTCAGAGTGCGGTTGTTCCGGCCGACCGCCTGCGGGCGATCCGTGCCCCAACCCTTATTGCTGTAGGGACTCGAGAGGCTCTCGACCGTGAATGGCCCGGCCACGCGCACGCGCTTCTTGTCCTCGTAGGGCTTGT